>JAZUMX010000187.1:0-7487 GCA_045603865.1 Thermoguttaceae bacterium | reverse complement strand
CATAACCTCATCCACTCGCCCGTGCGGCTTCGCACCGCAACTCGCAACTATTAACAAAAATGATAATCCCTTATATTTCCATCGCCCGTCCTGACCACTGGTTCAAAAACGTAATCATGCTTTTGGAAACCGTACTGGTCTTCTTCTATAAACCGGAATTAATCGGTCAGCTGAACCAGCCGACAATCTGGCTGACAATCGCGTGGGCGTTTGCCGCGACGTGCATTGTGGCGTCCAGCAACTACGTAATCAACGAGATTTTAGACGCGCCGACAGATTTGGCTCACCCGAAAAAACGCTTTCGCCCGATTCCTTCCGGACAGGTTAAACTTCCTATTGCATACATAGAATGGATAGCGTTGGGCGCGCTGGGATTGTGGATGGCGTGGCAGATTAAAGTTAATGACGATGGTCAGTCTTACGTCTGGTTTTTCGCCTCGGAAGCGGACAAGGCGTCCATCGCGGCTGGGATGAAAACCAACGTCTGGTTCTTTGCCTCTGCAGCGTGGCTGCTGGTTATGGGATTGATTTATAATATCCCGCCAGTACGTTCAAAAGAGCTGCCTTATCTGGACGTTTTGAGCGAGTCGGTCAATAACCCGATTCGTCTTTTGCTGGGCTGGTTCGCCCTGACAGGGAATATTATTCCGCCGATTAGCCTGATGATTGCGTACTGGATGGCAGGCGCGTTTTTCATGGCGGCTAAACGCTGGGCGGAATACAAGAGCATCAACGACCCGGAAGCCGCTGCCGCCTATCGACGCTCTTTCAAGTGGTACAATCTCGACCGGTTGATGGTTTCGATGTTCTTCTATGCAATTACCTGCGCCCTGTTTTTAGGCGTTTTTATCGTCCGATACCATTTAGAACTGATTCTGTCCATGCCGTTTATCGCTGGCTTTTTCGCGATGTACTTGCATGTAACGTTCCTGCCAGACTCGCCCGTTCAGGCGCCGGAACATCTCTATAAACAAAAAGGGCTGATGATTTATCTTATCATCTGCGCCGTTGTCTTTTTTGGTTTGATGTTTACCAATATTCCCACTATGTACGAACTGTTCAACGTCGAACAGACGACTATCTCCCCGCTGTGGACGATTGGGAAGTGAGAAGAAGGTCGTAGGCAGTAGGCAGTAGGCAGTAGGCAGTAGGCAGTAGGGCGCAAGCGCGTCAATAAACTATTGTTCATGCGATTTCAGAGCTTACAAAAAACGGGAGAGTAACTAACGCTTCTCTCCCGCAATTTGATAATGTAGTACGCTTGCGTAATTGCTAATTGCAAATTGATAATTGCTAATTCTTTCTCCGCCAGTACAGCAGCCCAGCCGCGCCGAGAAGCAGCAGCGCCCAGGTTGACGGTTCAGGAACGCCGGAGCCTGGTTCTGGAGCAGGACCCGCGCCAAGACCGATCAGGTAAAGACCGTCCGTTCTGCCTTCCAAGCGAAAGAGCGTATTGTAGTTTCCGAGCAGATCGCTCATGTTGGTAATATCGTCGACAAATCCTTCGTCTGAAACCAGCTTGTATTGAGCGCCTTCTGCCGCCCAAAGGTTAGCGTCAGCTGCGCTTGTAAAGAACAGCTTGATGATGGAATTTGTATCAAGAACCAATTCGTTAGACGCGTTCTCGATGGAAAGCGTATCGAATTCCTGCATGTCTGGGTTGTCGTTGTACTGGCTGAACTCGAACAAGAGCGTTCCGCTGGCGTCGATTACGACATTGCCGGTTACAGACAAATCTCCAACGGAGTTGCCCGGCGAGAGCGTTGCTCCTTCTTTGACTTCCAGATCGCCGTTATAGTCGCCCTTGAAGTCCAGTTCGCCAGCTTCTACATCGAATTTATTCGATTCAAACAGTCCGTCGGTCGCGAGAATCTTGAGCGTTCCCTTGCCGGTCTTGATAACGTTGCCTTCGCCGGAAACGGAGACGTCGTCGGTAAACGTCAGCTGCTTTGAATTGCCCTGGGCGACGTTGTATTCCAATGTGGCGTCGTCTGCAATTTCGATTGAACTGTTATCTTTAATCGCGTCGCCGGTCAGCGTGAGCGTTCCGTCAGAAACTATCGTATCGCCGGAATACGTATTGTCTCCGGAAAGCGTCAGTTTACCGTCGCCGAGTTTGGTAACGTTTCCTTCTCCGGAAACGACGCCGGCAAGCGTCAGGTTGCGATTCTCGCCGACTTCAACCGTGCCGTTGGCGTTCATTTCGACTTCTTTGTTGTACGTTACCGCGTTTTCGTCGCCTTCAGTAAACTTGACGCCTTTTTTGTCCTGACCGTCAATCGTCCACTTGTCAGCGCTGATAGCTTCTTCTGTATTGGCGAGATAGTACGGATCCTCTACAGGCGGCGCATCGTTTTGTTTTTTCATAACGATGTAGTTGCCGGTTGTATCCAGATACCAGTTTGACGTTTGAGCGGAATTGACCAACAGCTCAATGTTGTCCAAAGAGCCAGAGATGCCTAATGTGTCAATGAGAATATATCCGCCTGAAGCATTGTTCCACCAAGTCAGTTCGTCGTTATTAGCGAAATTAATATTGATGGCGCCGGAGGTCAAGTTCGCGGCGTTGGTAAACAGGTAATCGTAATTGGTTGTTGACGTCGCGGCATAGAAATCAAAGTTGACTGTACCGCCGTTAAGCGCGAAGTCTGCAATGGTAATTTCCGCCGCCGAGTTACCAGTTCCCAAAACAAACGATCCGCCGTTGAGAGCAACGTTGGTTGAGGCAAGATTGGCGCCTGTCTGGAAGGTCGCTCCCGATTCGACAGAAATATTAGGCGTTGCCAAACTTCCACCGCTTGCCAAAACAAGCGTTCCGCCGGAAACGGTTGTGTCGCCGGAATACGTATTGGCGCTGGAAACGGTCAGTTTGCCCGACCCGGTCTTCGCAACGGTTCCCGTCCCGGAAATTGCGTTGGTTAACGTCTGTTCCGAATTGTGAGCGAATACCACAGCCGCGTTGTTGACAACGTCTCCCGTACCAAACGTACCATTGCCAGCAAGAACCAGAGTTCCTTCGGAAACGGTTGTCGTACTGTGACTGTTTGGAGCCGTCAGCGTCAGCGTACCAGCTCCGGTTTTATCCAGAGCGTTGTAATGACCAGGATCCATCGGAATCAACGAGCCGGAAAGCGTCAGCGGGGCTTTGTCTGCAACGTTAAATGTGATAGTTCTACCGGTATTATACATGGCGATGTCGGCAGAAATTTCGTTCATCACGTTTTCCGGAGTTCCATTTTCGTACTGAGTAATAAACTGTGAATTCCAGTTATGACCAGCGCTAAATTGAGTTCCGGTAATGGACGAACCGTTTTTCATATAGATCTGATGAGCGTACGAATTGACCTTTCCGTTAAAGTTCAAAACGCCGTTGTCAAGCGTAATAACAGTGTTGTTGGTCGAGTGGTCGCAAGACGTTGTTAATGTCGAATTTTTGACTGTAACAGACGAACCGCTAAAATAACCGTTTCCCAACCAGCTTGTACCATAAGAAATGGTTGCGTTCATATTGTTGAACGTAAAAGCTCCCAAACCGGTTACAGCACCGGCGGCGGAATTGAAATTGATATTTCCCGGGGCGTCGCCCGTTCCGTTAAATACAACTGCCGTGCCGGTATAGCCGTCCAGACCGGAAAGGTTCTTTTTAATATCCAGGGTTGAACCGGAATCAAAATTGACGGTAAGGGTTTTATAGTTTCCTTTTAGAACAAGCGATATACTGGTATCAATGGTTGACGTTCCGCCTTTTACTGTCCAGGTTCCAGAACCTACGTATCCGGCGCGAAGCTGACCGGTTCCGTTAACCGTTGCGGAATTCAGCGTCAGCAGGTTTTGATACTGCGTACTGTTCAACGCCAGCGTACCGCCGTTGACGGTCAGCATCGTGTTGGGAGACGTGTTCCAGTTTCTGGCGTATTCCAGCGTTCCGCCTTCGTTGACGGTAATCGGAGCGGTTCCCCAGTATCCCGTTGTACTGTTGGCGGTAAAAACGCTGTGGTTAGCGTTGATTACCATTTTTCCGCCGTCGATAATAATTTCTTTAAGCGAGTTGTTCGTTCCAGCGTACCCGTACCCTGTTCGGCAGAACGTTTGCGTTCCTTCTCCGACTTTTCTGATTGTTACATTTCTCTTGTCTGGCAAACCGCGAATGTAACCCGCAAAGGAAGCGGAGTCTGAACTGGTTGTGCCGGTTCCAATTTCAAACGTGTAGACGTTTACATCTTTGGAGCCGAACACTTCAACGTCAGCCGTTGAATTGAGTTTGCCGATCTGAACCGTTCCCGAATCGAAAATGTTAAAGCGCCCTCCCTGGTTGATTGTCAGGTCGAATACCCCAAACGCGCCGGGATTAACTCGGGTAAATCCGCTGGCAACGGTTAAATGACCGTTGTATCCGCCGTTCCCGTTGAAATGAATGTATCCGTTTGTCGTTAAATCGCCAGAACCGGAAATGGACTTAAAGCTGGAATACTCGCCGGTTGCCACGGATACGGTTGCTCCGTTCTCGCCGACAACGATGTCGTTATTGAACGTTTGAGTATTCCCAGCTGGAGTGGCGTCAAGCGTTCCGCCGTTAATTGTAACAGAACCGGTTCCCAACGCGCTGGGATTGGAAATTGTAACATTGCCAGCAGAGATGGTCGTTCCGCCGGAATACGTGTTGGCTGCGCTTAAATACAGCGTACCAGCGCCGATCTTTTCCATTGCGCCTGATCCGGAAATAACTCCAGACATCTTTAATACTTTCTCGGCGCCAACTTCGAATGAGGCGTTTTCTGACATGACAACAGTACCGGTATATTCAGACGCGTTATTGGTTCCTTCGGTAAATTGAACGCCCAGTTTGGGATTGTGGTCAATTGTCCATTGCGCCAAGGCGAGGTCGTCTCCGTTGTTGGCGTTCCAGTATGGCGTAACCGGCGCAGGACCGTCGCTGCCTTTCAAAAGGAATACTGAGTTGTTCCTTTCTTCCAGCCGCCATTTGGACGTTGACGTCCCATTGACCAAAACGCCCATATTGTTGAACGTAAAGTCGTTGCTGGCGCCGTAAAAAGAGATAAGTTCGTATCCACTAGCTGGCGCGGATTCCAGCCAGAGATTGACATCCTCACTGAAAACGAGGTTCAAATATCCGGAATCCATTGAGGCTGAATTACTAATTTCCAGATAATCATAACCGTACAAAGCGTCGGTATGGTCGTTCATATTGAAGCTGATTATGCCTCCGTTAGAAACCGTTATGTCAGGAACAGTAACTCCCGTAGAAGTATTGTTCTCTGTTCCAAGGACAAAGTTTCCGCCGTTGACGTTAATGCTTGCATTATCCAGGTTAAACCCTGCCTTGAAATAGGCTCCAGTCTTTACCTCAATTTCAGGAGATGAAAAGTTGGCGGCGTCAGGAAGAATTAACGTTCCGCCTGAAACGGTTGTCTTCCCGGAATAATAGCTGGCAGAAGGAAGAGTTAAGGCGTACTCGCCGCTTTTGACAAGATTGCCGCTGCCTTCGATTGAATAATCAAGCGTTTTGTCGTCTGAGTAGGCGTATTCGACTGTTCCGTTTACGGTAAAATAACCTGTTCCAGGAACCCCGTTTCCTGTAAATTTAAGCGTTCCGCCATCAACCGTTGTCGTACCAGTATATGTATTAGCGTTGGAAAGAATCAAAGTTCCTTCCCCGGTCTTTTTGATTGATCCGTTTCCGGCGAGCTTGCTGGCGAGGGTAATAGCTTTTTCGGCGTCTGCATTTAATGTTGTTGTCGTGCCATCGTTGAGCGTAATATTCAAATTGCTTGCCCAGGTGTGGCTGGCGGCTGCGTTGATAGTTCCATTTCCAAAATTGAGTACCGGTTCGATAGAGCCGCTGGCGCCTCGTTTATTGCGAGAAACGCCGTCGCTTCCCATGTTAAGCGTTCCGCCAGTTACTCTGAGAGTTCCTTTGGAGTTGGCGCTATTGGAAAGGCTAAGTCCTTTCAAAGTAACTGTACCGCCGCTGATATTCATTTCAGCGTAGCCGTCCCATCCGACATAAGTCATGGTATTGGGAATACTTAATGTTCCGCCAGAAATATCGTACCGGGACGGGTAGCCTGTATTGGGCCAGTGCCCGATGCGAACCGCTGATGAACCACTGGTTGTAAACGACACATTGCCGCCGGTTTGAGTAATGATGCCCTGAGCGTTTTTTGCTTCGTTGATATAAGCAATGCCGGAAACGTTTAACGTTGCTCCTTCTGTAATGGCTAAATGCGTCGTTCTTGCATTGGCAACATGCAATTCTGTCAAGTTCATGGAACCGCTGAGCGTCATTTTTGCGCCGTTGCCGGAACCATTGTTGACATAAAGCATATTGAAGGAATTGTTTGTTCCTGAATTGAAAACAACGTTTTCTCCGGTTTGAGTAAAGTTCCCGGTTGAAACGATGTTGTTGGTAAACGTAATCGTCTGACCGGACGAAGGCGTTGCCGTCAAATTGGACGTGGAATTCACCGCTTCGGAATAAATTCCGCCGCCGGTGAATGTGGTTCCGTTGAATGAAACGTCTGCTTGGGCGGTTGACATTAACGCCGCGCTCAAAATAGCTGATGCTATAAAAGCCATGCGAATTTTGCTTGAAATCATGTTACGCGTTTGGAAAGTCATGTTTCAGCTCCAATTAACAATATGTTAAAATGTATTGAATCCGAAATTGGAAAGTTAAAAGCTTTTCAGCTTTTTACGATAATATATAATTACACTTGAATATATTATAATCTCAAATTTATCATTTGTCAACGATTTCAAAAAATTTTTTAAAATATATTTTGATAAGATAGGTAATTCTTAGGACTTGCGATTTACTGACTACGCCAATATATTAAATTAGTCTGTAGATAATGATAATAAATCGAGGTATGTGATGTTTACAGAGTCGTCAATACCTTTTTTATTACTGCTCTTGACCAATTACGCAAAATTGATACAATAGGAAAAACATGATGCGAGATTATCCCTTTGCGGATTCGATTCCTGTTTCTCCTGGAGCGGGCGTTCTGTTTGAACATAATGGGTGGATTTCTCGTAACTGATAACTGTAATTATTAGTTCTACTATAACAATACACAACCTTTAACAAAATCATGGCTAAGGAAGCAGTAACTGGAGCCGCGGCGTTGGAAGCGGCTCGACGAGAAAAGATGCGGCGTCTGGAAGAATTGGGCATCGACCCGTGGGGTCAGCGCTACGACGGCGCGATGCCGATTGCAGAAATCCGCGCTCGAGAATCGGAAATTATCGAAGTCCCTTCTCAGGAAGAGGGCAAGCCGGCGGAACATCACGGACCGCAAGTCAACGCGGCAGGACGCATTATTCTTATGCGCCCGTCCGGAAAAGTCATTTGGCTTAACATTCAGGATAAAACCGGACGCATCCAGGTCATGATTGGCAAATCCCAAATTGGGGAAGAGAATTTCCCGATTGCCAAGTGCTTTGACCTGGGCGACATCATCGGC
>JAZUMX010000186.1:0-5484 GCA_045603865.1 Thermoguttaceae bacterium | reverse complement strand
CGGGTTCAGCCGGGGTTTCTTCAGCGGGAACAGCTTCGGGAGCAGCGGGTTCAGCTGGAGTTTCTTCAGCTGGAACTTCAGGAACTTCTGGTACTTCAGGAACTTCGGGTTCAGCCGGGGTTTCTTCAGCCGGAGCTTCGGGAACAGCGGGTTCTGCCGGGGTTTCCGGCGCGGTTGCTGGCTCTGCCGGTTCAGCTGTAGAATCCGTATTAGCGGGCTTTTCGGAAGTGGGAGCTGTCGTTTGAGCGCCTTCTTCTGTTTGTTCAACAGTAGCTTCAGAAGAAGTGTCGTTAAAACGACTTGTCTTTAATGCGTTGTTTGCCAGCCAAACCGTAAAGAAACACAAAAGAATCCACACTAAAGCCACGTAGATTGTAATTTTAGTGAACGTGTCTCCGGCTTTTGTGCCGAAAGCGCTGCTTCCGCCCATGCCGCCAAAAGCGCCAGCCAAACCGCCGCCTTTACCTCGCTGAATCAAAATCAGCAGGATCAGAAAGATGGTCAATATCAATAAAATGATGCACAACAGGTTTAATAAAACATTAACCATGAAAATCCTCAATCAGGAAAAAATGGGTGTATGAAACAATCGTCTAAAAAACGACCATATCGGATTCCAACTGACAGCGAACGTCGCCGTCCGCTGTCAGGAGAATAAAATTTTAACGGCAATTGTTGATAATTCCCATGAAAGCGTCAACTTTCAAGGACGCGCCGCCAACCAAAGCTCCGTCGATATCTTCTTTGCCAATCAGACCTTGAGCGTTGCTGGCTTTAACGCTTCCGCCGTACTGAATGCGGGTGTTCTGGGCGACTTCCGCGCCAAAACGATTGGTAAGCCAATCGCGAACGAAGGCGTGAACTTCTTCCGCCTGTTCCGGGGTGGCGACTTCGCCGGTTCCGATTGCCCAAACCGGTTCGTAAGCCAGAGTTACGTTAGCCATGTCTTCAGCGGTGAGGTCCGCCAGAGAGCCTTCCAGTTGATCTTTGATGACGTCCATCGTCTTGCCGGCTTTGCGGGTTTCGAGCAGTTCGCCAATGCAAAGAATCGGTTTCAGACCGCCAGCGAGGGCTTTTTTGACTTTCTTGTTGATCAGCTCGTTGCATTCGCCAATGATGTTGCGGCGTTCGCTGTGACCAAGAATGACGTAAGTCGCTCCGATGTCTTTGAGCATCGCAACGCTGATTTCTCCCGTGAACGCGCCGTTGTCTTCAAAGTAGCAGTTTTCCGCTCCAACAGCAACGTTGGTTCCCTTGCATACCTGGCAAACAGCGTCCAGATAAACAAACGGCGGGCAAATCGCAACGTCAACATCGGCGATGTCTTTGCAGGCATCAACAAGCCCTTGAGCCAAAGCAACTGCTCCAGCCTTGTCCATATTCATTTTCCAGTTTCCAGCGATAAAAGGACGACGCATTTTTTTCTCTCCAAATAAAATTGGTTTTTAACAACAAAACCTGTTTATAAAACGGCATAACACGATGCCATGTTCATAATCCAACATTCTGATTTTAACATATTTTTAAATATATGAAAGAGGGGGATAGGGGGCTATTCAAAATTTTTTGAAGCGCTACAATATGATAGAATGTTTTTTATGTATATTGCCCCTGTAAAAAGGGAGGTTGTTGGAATTCGGTTCCCAAAGGAAAAGCGTTTTTCCTTTTTGAGGAATTGATATTTAATGACTGCACGTTTACAATCAGAGATATCCATGTATAAACAAAGAATCGTTATAACGGGCATGGGACAGATCAGTCCTTTGGGTCTTACAAGGGAACAGCTTTGGGAAGGACTTTCTTCCGGTAAAAGCGGAGTTGACGTTCTTACGCAGTTGCCGCCGGATTCTCCGGTTTCTTTTGGAGGCGAAGCTCGTGAATTTGTTAGCAACATTGATAACTACGGCGAGCTTTCCAAAGACGTTAAAAAGAACATTCGCAAAGGTCAGAAGGTTATGAGCCGTGAAACCCGTTTGGGTTTGGCGGCGGCTCAGCGCGCTTTGCACGACGCAGGTTTTGAAGGTCCGGCAACCGACGACGGGTCTGTTCCGGTAGACGGATCGCATTATTCTCCTGATCGCAGCGGTATTTATTTTGGCAGCGATTATCAGATTACCATGCCGTTTGATTTCGAGTTGGCGGTTTCCAAGTGTTTGAACGAAAATCGCGAGTTTGATTTCAGCCAGTGGCCGGAAAAGGGTTTGCCTGCCATGAATCCGCTTTGGCTGCTTATCTTCCTGCCGAACATGCCGGCGTGTCACGTTACGATGTACAACGACATGCGCGGCGCCAGCAATACAATCACTCAGCGTGAGGCGTCCGGCAACATGTGCATCGAACACGCGTCCCATTTCCTTGACAACGGCGATTACGATATGATGCTTTGCGGCGCAACGGGAACGCGACTTAGCCCGATGAAGGCAATTCAGGCGTTCAAAAACGAAGCGTTGGCAGACGCCAGCTACATTTCTCAACCGGATCAGGCAAGCCGTCCGTTTGACAAAAATCGAACGGGTCAGGTTCTTGCTGAAGGCGCAGGCTGCGTCGTTTTGGAAACGTTGGCAGGAGCGCAAAAACGCGGCGCGACAATTCAGGCGGAACTTTTGGCTGGAGCCTCGACAATGGCGTCTAACGGACAGCTCAACGGAAAACCCGCTTCGGCAGAAATTGTTCGCAAAGCTGTTAAAAACGTTTTGGAGATTGTTATTCCGCGCGCTGGTCTGACGCCCAAAGACATTGATTTTGTCATTGCCCACGGTCTGTCCGATCCGGAAATGGATAAAGGCGAAGCGCAGGGAATTGCAGACGTCTTCGGACCCAACGGCGTCAACGTTGTCGCGCTCAAGGCGAACTTCGGCAACCTCGGCGCAGGCGCCGGCATGGTCGAGCTTATTGCGGGAATTGAAGCTCTGCAGCACGGTACCCTCTTCCCCAATCCCAATTATACAACGCCGGATGAAAACTGCCCGGTGCGAATTGTTACACAAGCCGTTCCTGCTGGAAACGTATTTGTCAACATCAGCATTTCGCCGCAAGGTCAAACCTCAGCAACCGTTATTAAAAAGTTTGAGCCTTGATACAAACGGATCCCTTTACTAAAAGGAGACGCCCATGTCATTTATCGATAAACTCGCAGCAGCCGTAGAGAAAAAGGGTTCTTCGGTTTTGGTCGGTCTGGATCCCCGTTTTGAATGGATTCCGGATTCGATTAAACAGAGTACATTAAAAGACCTGAACGATTTTTCCGGTCAATTGATGTCTTTGAGAACTCACGAAGACACGGATCGCAAAGACGCCGGCTTTGACATTTCTGAAATCGCCCCGACTGTTTTCTGCGACTTCTGTCGAGATATCATCGATATTGTCGCGCCGTACGTTCCGTGCGTCAAGCCGCAAATGGCGTTCTTTGAACAGCTCGGTTCAGACGGCATGGTGGCGTTGGACGACGTTATTCAATACGCTAGAGATTGCGGTTTGCTGGTTATTTTGGACGGCAAGCGTAACGACATCGGCACGACGGCGGCGGCGTACGCCAAGGGGCTTTTGGGCGAAGAGTCGCCGTGGGGCGCGGACGCGCTGACTGTCAGCCCGTACCTGGGAGACGATTCTTTAGACCCGTTTATTCAAACTGCCGTTGAGCAGGACGCAGGCGTTTTTGTTCTCGTGAAAACGTCCAATCCCGGCGGAGAAATGATTCAAAATCTCGAAACGACCGACGGACGAAAAATTTACGAAGTCGTCGGCGATTTCGTTCAGAATAAAGCGTTACAAACTATCGGGCAGTGCGGCTACGGAAACGTAGGAGCCGTTGTCGGCGCAACGTATCCCAAAGAGCTTGCCGAGCTGCGTCAGCGCATGCCCAACACGTGGTTTTTGATTCCCGGCTTCGGCGCTCAGGGCGGTTCTGCCGAAAGCGTCAAAGCGGCGTTTGACGAAAAAGGATTGGGCGCTGTGGTCAACAATTCCCGCGGGATTAACTTCGCCTGGAGAACAAAAGCGTACGAATCCTACGGTGAAGAAAAATGGAAAGACGCTGTTTTGGCGGCGACCAAAGATATGTGTAACGCCCTTCGCAACTAAATCGATGATATCTGCAATTATTTTAGCGGCAGGCAAAGGAGTTCGAATGAACTCCGAATTGCCGAAAGTTCTCGTTCCGTTCAAAGGACAACCGATGGTCGAATACGTCTTGGACGCTTTGGCGAAAGCAGGCGTCGACAAACCGGTTGTCGTTGTCGGATATAAATCGGAACTGGTGGAATCAACTCTTACTGCGGATAACTGCGATAACCGCTGGCAGGGCTTGACATTTGCTTTGCAAAAAGAGCAAAAAGGCACTGCAGACGCCGCCTGGAGCGCGTACGACGCTCTGAAAGATTTCGACGGGCCAGTAATTGTCCTGGCGGGAGATCAACCGCTGACGTCCAGCCGAACGATTAAACGCATGTTGGATCAATGGCAGGAGAATCCCTGCGCGTGTCTGATTGGGACGCTGGAAACGGAAAACCCGTTTGGGTTCGGCCGCATTCTTCGTGACGCAAACGGCGATTTCGTCGGCATTGTTGAGGAAAAAGACGCCACCGACGAGCAGCGCAAAATTCGGGAAGTCAATCTGAGCTATTACGTCTTCAACGCTGCCGACCTTTGGGACGCGATTAAAGAAGTCAAACCGAACAACGCCCAGGGGGAATATTATCTTACCGACTGTCCTGCGGTTCTTAAAAAGAATGGTAAACGAGTTATCGCCAAAATCCTGCTGGAACAACAGGAAACGTATTCGATTAACACCGCTCAACAGCTTAAAGAAGCGGAAGAAAGATTTGCTGATTAGGCGCCGCCGCGAGAAAATTCAATGAAACGCATTGCGTTTTCTCGCAACTCGCAACTCGTTACTCGCAACTCAAACAAAAAACCCGGCAGGCTCTTTTGAACCTGCCGGGTCGGGGCTTTACCACAGGCATTACACCTGCGTTCTGTCGGGGAAACGACATTCTGAGGAATTTGTGATTAATGCATACGCATCAATAATTCTGTATTAATTCTGCTAAAGATTATTCTTTGTCCTTCGGCGGTTCCGGTTTTGGAGCCTTGTCTTTACCTTCGGCTTTCTTTCCAGGCTTTACCTTTTTTCCGTCACGCGGCGGCATGGGATGATCGCCTTTTTTGAAGTCCGGTCTCATGTGAGGCGGCATAGGACGGTCGCCGTGTTTGAATTCGCCTTCGCCGTCACGCGGGGGGAACGGCGGGAAGGGCCGGTCGCCGGGCTTGAATTCGCCTTTCCCGTCACGCGGGGGGAACGGCGGGAAAGGACGGTCGCCGGGCTTGAATTCGCCTTTACCTTCGCGGTGCATAGGCGGGAAGGGTCGATCGCCGGGCTTGAATTCGCCTTCGCCATCACGAGGCATAGGCGGGAAGGGACGATCGCCGGGCTTGAATTCGCCTTTGCCGTCACGCGGGGGGAACGGCGGGAAAGGACGGTCGCCG
>JAZUMX010000185.1:0-7620 GCA_045603865.1 Thermoguttaceae bacterium | reverse complement strand
CAAAATTGTTACGTTGTCTTTGGTAATCACCGGCTGCGGTTTGAAGTCGAAAACCTGTACCTTGACCGAAACCTTTTTGGCAATCTGATCAATGAACGGAATGAGCAGGTGAAGACCGGCTTTCCAGGAAGCGCGGTACGTGCCAAGGCGTTCGACGACGAATTCGCTTGCCTGCGGGACAATGCGAACGCAGTACAGAATCGCGATTATCATCAAAACCAGAATAAGACCCAATACTGTATACATTAAACTTGTACCCATTTGTTTCCTCCAAAATGTAAAAAGGGTTATTTAAGTTTTGAAAGCCTCCAAAAAACACTCTAAACGGCTTTCATTCTAAAAATACGTATTATTTCGGTCTGACGAACAGCGTTACGCCTTCAATTCGGTCAATAACTACAACCGTGTTGGCTGGAATGTTTGCGCCTGTAACCGATTTTGCCGCCCACGATTGACCATCCAGCAAGACGCGTCCGGATCCGGTAATGACGTTGAGTTCGGATTCGGTAATTCCTTCATGGCCGACCAGACTGTCGGTATTGGTTGGCGTATAGTTTTGGTTGCGTTTTCTGACGTACGGAATCATGATAATTCCGATAACGCCTGACGTCAAAACAAAAATTGCAAACTGCCAAAGGAAGGGAACGTTGAAATACGCTGCAACAAAAGCGGCAATTCCTCCAATGACGAACCAGAGAGAAACCAGGGCAAACGTGTTAAGCTCAACAATTGCTGCCAAAACGACTATTGTTCCCCAGAGAATCATCTGCATTTGGATTTCCGTCAAATTCCAAAAAGTCAAGTTTGACATTGCGTTATCCTTTCGTATTTTGGGTTGTTGCTATTGTTATTTTAATTCCTCTATCTGTATTATACGAAATTGTAGCCCATAAATAACGCGAAAAAATCGGTTTTTTTGAATTTTTTCAAAAAATTTTTATTTGTCCCGGTTTAACAGGATTATTTTCTGTTAATCGATAAAGACCGAATGACGCTAACCCCTGTTTTCCCCCGGCGTTATTTGTCCAGCGGAACCCAAACCGGCTTGTCCGGCAGAGCGTCGGCGAAAAACGTCTCAGCGCCGTCAACGTAAACGCGAAGCCCCTTGCCTTTTCCGTAGCGCTCGCCGGTGGAATCGTACAGGATTGTTACGCTGCGGCTGTGATACGGCAAGTTGTCCAGACAGAAATACGGAACCGCCCTGTCCGTCAGCGGGAAGAGCTCAAACCCGTTTTCCAGCGATGGGCGCAGACCAATGAGCGAGTTGACGACAATATCGCAAAACGTCGAGTGATTGTAGTCTTTGCCGCGTTCATAACCGCCTTTGCCGGGTTTCCAGCCCCAATCCTTGAGCCTCGTTCGGGCAATCCAGTCCCCGGTTTGCGGGTTGATGTTTTCGTCGATCCACGGGACTTTCTTTCCGTCTTCCCGGACGCGGTTATGGGATCGGACGTAGCAGTCCAGCGTTTTAAGAAACGCCGACTGCAGCTCTTGCGTCTCGAGTCCGACGGAGGCGTCGCGATTAATCAGATTCCCCAGCGCAGTCAGCGTCATGCTGGTCAAATACGGCCAGCTGGGACCGTTCCACTGACATTCGTGGTTGGCGTATTCAATTTTGAATCCGGGATGACGCTGTTCCGCCGTCGTCGGTCCGTAGGGCGCGAAAAAGCCCTGCGGATCCGTCAGCTGCGACCACGCGACGGTATACTCCGCCGGCGGAAGCGACGCGTTGTCTGCATACCACGGCGAGAACCCGTGCTGTTCCCGGACGTCTTTGAGCTGAAGCGGCTCGTCAGCCGACTTCGTTCTCGGCGCGACCTTATAGAATTGGGCGTCTTTGTCCCACATTTTGCTGTTGACCCGTTCCCGCAGCTGGGCGGCTTCGTCCGCGTAACGCTTTGCGATTTCGTCTTGCCCGGACAGCTTGGCGATTCGGGAGATAGCCAGCGCGTCCATGTACATGTACGTATTGATCTGCGCTCGATACCCGCTCCCGCCGATGGAACATTCCCCGCCGTCCAGACCGTCAATCTGCCAGAACAGCCCGTTGGGGTCTAAACGCATCTTCTTCCATTCTTCGTAGTTGCTAATCAGATCCGGCAGGAGTTCTTTTGCCAGCGAGACGTCGCCGGTTGCCAGCGCGTACTGCCAGAGAGAATCGGCAATCCAAAAGCTGTACGTCCGAACCGCGCCGCCTTTGCGAAGCCAAAAGACAGCGTAGTCGTTGAGAACTCGGCGGTCTTTAATCCATCGCAGCTCCCGAAAATGATGACCCGCCGCACAGGAAATCGCGTTTTCTTTTCCAGACCATCCCACTTTCGGCAGGAATTCCGTTACCACAAAAGAGCCGTCCGCCGCGCGCTTGATATGCTTCCGAACCGTCCAGAGACGAAAATACCACGTCCGTTCGAGGTCTTTGTCGGGATAGTCCAGCAACGGCATGTTCGCCTTGAGGAAATCCCAGGCTTTGTCGTTAGGATAGACGTTTTTAGTCAGTTCCTCGTCGTCGGAATTGAACTGGTCTATATAATGCTTGAAATCTTCCGCCTTGAGAACCGCGCCGTGCGAGTCCGATTCCGCCTCCGGTTCCGGGAACCCGAGGTCTTCCCCCTTGTGAATCGCCAGCCCGATCTGTTCCACGCCGCCGTTGCGTCCGTTGTACCACAAGCGCCACAGATCCGCCTGTTTATCGTAAATGGCGAACGGCTTGTAACACGCGCTGGCGTCCCACGATCCCGCGTCCGGACCGATAATCGGATTGGTCGGCAGCTCTTCCCAGCCTGTTATGCCGTCTTTGGAACGCGCAATCCCGATTCGCGCCAGATGTTCGTTTTCAAAGCCAATATAGAACATATAGTACATGCCTTTATAGGGAAACACCTGAGCGGCGGTTACTTTATGCTGTTCCCATTTGACGTTTTTATTCGCCTTGAAAATCGGATTGCCGGGATGTTTCGTCCAATGGACGCCGTCCGGACTTGTCGCGTACCCCAGGGCGTTAGGTTCGTACTGCTCGCCGGCGGAATACCACATTTTGAACGTCTTTTCCGACTCGTCCCAAAGAACGTGAGGACACATTACCGCAACGCCTTCCCACGGCAGTTCAGAGACCAGAACCGGCTCGCTCTGAACCCGCGTCCAGTTGACGCCGTCCGGACTGACCGCGTACCCGATCTTCGACCCGATATTTCCTTTGAGTACCTGCCCGGTGTACCACATGTGATATTTGCCGTCTTTAAACACGACGCCAATCCGATTGACAATTCCTTCCCAGCCGCCAGCAGGCGAGAGAACGATTTTCGGCTCAGACCAATGAACTCCGTCTTTGCTTTCCGTATACCCGATCGACTTTTGAGGACGCCAGGAAAACCACATCTTGAACGCATCGCCTTCCTGCAGAACGCAGATGTCGAAACACGTTCCGAGCTGCCCGCCCAAAACCGGGTTACCGGAATACTTCTCCCACCCGGTCGACGTCTCCGCCTGAACGGAACTCGGAAAGAACGCTGTCGCTATAAGCAACGCTGCAAACAAATGGACCTTAAACGAATTCATAATATAACCTTTCTGAATATTTTAGGATAAAAGCGACAGACGTTTTTCTTCGTCTTTTAACGATCGCATAGCCAAGGAGCGCCTGTCATGACGCTTTCAGCAAGTTTTTGTGTCAGTTTTTCCAACACTTTTGAAAAACGATGATTATAATTCAGTCTGATTCAGAATGGGTTAAACATTTTTACATCTATCGATGACTTTTCCCAAAATGAAATTGTTGGCTGAGCAGATATAATCATTATTTACATCATATGAAAAATAGGAACCTCAGTCGTGAACGACTTGCCGTCACTATCAAAATACGTCATATAGGTCTGCCTTCCTTGTTCGTCATATTCCCACGTGGTTTTAGCGCAAAAGCCTTTGTATAGAGACGGTTTACCATCTATATCGAAATAGCGTTCTTCGATTACATTCTGTCGATCGTCAAACTTCCAGGTGATTCTGGCGTAGCCATCCCTGTGCATACACAGCTTGTTATTGCGGTCAAAACAAGCCTCTTCAATTTTATTCCCCCGTTTGTCATATTTCATTGTGATTTTAGCGTAACCATCTTCAAGAAGAAGCGGTTTATTGTCTGTGCCGAAATACGCCTCTTCAATTTTATTCCCCCGTTCGTCATATTTTATTCTGGTTTTAGCGTAAACATTTTCATGAAGGCATGGTTGCCCATCAATGCCGAAATATGCCTCTTCAATTTTATTCCCCCGTTTGTCATATTTCATTGTGATTTTAGCGTAACCATTTTCAAGAAGACGCGGTTTATTGTCTGTGCCGAAATACGCTTCCTCCGTTACATTCTTTCGTTCGTCATATTTCATTGTGATTTTAGCGTAATTGTCTTCAAGAAGACACAGTTTATTGTCTGTGCCGAAATACGCTTCCTCCGTTACATTCTTTCGTTCGTCAAATTTCCGCGTAACTTTAGAGTAGTCGTATTTACAAAGGCGTGGTTTATCCTTCATGTCGAAAAAAGCCTCTTCGATTTTGTTTCCTTGTTCGTCATATTTTATTATGACTTTTGCGAACCCATAATCAACTTCGTCTGGATTGGTTCCAAAACGGGTTTCAAACTCTTCACGTATGTATGGTTGATTTTTAGTGTTGAAATAAGCCTCTTCGATTTTGTTTCCTCGCTTGTCATATTTCCACGTAACTTTAGCGCCAAACAATTTACGCATGCATGGCAATCCATTAATGCCAAAATAAGCAGCTTCGGTTTCATTTCCTCGTTCATCATATTTCATCGTAACTCTAGCATACTCGTCAGATATTAGACAAGGCTTGCCGTCGATTCCGAAATAGGCAACTTCAATTTTATTCCCTCGTTCGTCAAATTTCTGTGTATATTTAGCGCACTCGTTAGAGCTTAGACAAGGTTTGCCGTCGCTTCCGAAATAGGCAACCTCAATTATATTTCCTTGTTCGTCGTATTTCCACGTCGATTTAGCGAAGCCTTCATCAATTAGGTAAGGCTTGCCGTTGACGTCAAAATGAATTTCTTCGATTCTATTTCCCTGTTCGTCGTATTTATAAGTTAGTTTTGCATCGCCATCCTTGTGGTAACACGGCTTGTCGTCTGCGTCAAAATATGTCTGTTCAATTTCATTCCCCCTTTCATCATATTTCATTGCGACTTTAGCAAAGCCATCGATGCACAGACACGGCTTGTCGTCGATGTCAAAATAAGACATTTCGGTTACATTCCCTTGTTCGTCAAAAGAGAATTTGATTTTAGCGAATCCATCGCTGATAAGACATGGCTTGTCGTTCGTGTCATAATATATCTGTTCGATTTGATTTCCTCGTTCGTCATATTTACAAGAATATCTGGCAACCCATTGGTTTGTTAAATATAATTTTCCTGACGCATCAACAAACTTTCTCTCAACGAGATTTCCATAGTTATCAAAAGATTGAATATAATGCATCCAGCCGCTTATATTTGGCGTCAGGTTTCCATTTTGATCGAAGAATTCCCTCTCGACAACGTTCCCATGTTCATCAAACCGAAAGGTTTGTCTGGCAATTCCCTGTTTGTCCGAGCATGGACTGCCATTCTGGTCAAGATAGATTTTTTCAATAACTCGACCGTATTCGTCCAGTTTATACCGGATACCGGCAATACCCTGTACGTCAGTTGTGGGAACGTCATAGCTTCCTTTTTGGAATCGTTGTTCTGTTACACGACCTTCCGAATCACGGATGAGACGCATATTGCCAATCTCGCTGCGGTTTCCTTCCTGAGAAGAATCAAACTGAGAATTGGTTAACGAGGTTATATTGGTCAGGAATGTGGAAGACGCTGTATTGTTGCTCGACATTGATTTGAATTCCACTTTCTGCATTATATCGCCAGAATAAAGGTGCGACATGACAACTTTCCCGTTGTTGTCCAAAAAGTCTTCTTGAACCAGTCGCCCATCTTTGTATAAAGGGTAAACCGCAATCATCGGTCTGTCTTCAGCATTAGGATGCGTTGGCGTACCGACGGAGTTTACATGCTCCAGCCGGAGGACTTGCCGGTTTTTTGTATATATGCGGTAGTGTCCTTGCCGATGCGCTCTTTGTTCTGCGGACAACGGGAAAATACCCCGGGGAACGCCCCAATACTCTACGTAATCGGCATAATAACCAACGTGAACCCGGTAATAGCGATCCCACGTCCAGAGTCCAAGACAGGTAAAGAGAGCCATGAAGAACAAGGCGGTAATCGACGACCAAATGATTCTTTTCTTCTGACGCTGCTTGTCCCGCTGAATGAGCGTGTCCGGACTGACCTCCAGCATCCTCGCGATCACCTTCAAGCGAGAAATTTTAGCGCCTTCGCCTGACACAGAAACCCCTTTCAATTCATCGTGAATGCCATCCAGCAAGGCGTGAAGCCTGGCTTGACGCTTTGCGTTTTCCTCGGGCGTCAGATGGGAATAAGTAATAAACTTCCGATTCTTTCGCAGAATGGGAGGGAAACATTCCGTCGCCGGATTGCCGCTGTTGGGCGTTCCTTCAATGATGTACGGAATGATTCTCTCATACCGCCCCATGAGGATGAAATTCTCAACTTCCTGATTTACCCACTCGGACTTCGCGCTGTCGGGGCTGCAAATTACAAGCAGATACCGGGAATCTTCCAACTCTCTGAGAATTGACTTTCCCAACAAACCGGCAGACAAGTCTGTCATGTCCCGAAACAGAGGTCGAACGTGCGGGGGGTATTTTTTGCCGTTCGCTGATTCAAGTTCATTCCGAAGTACGGTTGGCAAGCGGTAGCCTTCAATTTTACTATGGATACTCTCTGCAGCCTTTTTGTCTTTGCTGCTGTAGCTGATGAACGCGAAATAACGATAGGCGAGATTGTCCTGCATGGTATTCTTTTATATAAAAAATGAACTGTTTTTGTCAAATTATTCTTTAGTATATCATTTTGTAAATAAACTGCAAGAGGCGGAAAGAAAATCAAGAGAGTGCGTGCGTATAAATTTTCCGGCGATTGCACACGGTTGACCCCGGTTCGCGGCTGTCTCAGCCGCAGAAGAATTTTAACCACAAAGAACACAAAGAACACAAAGAAACAATCGACGAACGCTTGCATCGTGGAAAGCGGCGGCTTGCCGTCACTTAATGAAAGGCGGTAACGGAGCGACCAACGGGAGCGTAGTTACGCTTTATTCGAAGCGTACATACCCAAACGACGCAGCCAAAAAACCATTCTGGATCGGGGACGTAAGTCCGCCAAAGAATTTTTAGCCGCAAAGGACGCAAAGAACGCATAGTATAAAACTTCGCGAACATCCTGCGCGCCTCCGCATCTCCGCGTGAGGCTTTCCCGGGCGGCAGGGGACTGCCGCGTGCCGGCTCACCCGTGTGCGTGCGCAGGACAAACGTTTTGTTCGCCTAGCGGCGAATGCGTAATTCCGCTCCCGATGGTCGCTTGTATAATGATACTCAATAAAAGTTATTGTATAATTCTGTTCTTGAGGTAAAATAGATTTTGTCGTTGGAGGTTCTTTTTTTCTGCAGAATATATTCTGCAGAAAAAAAGAAAACGCATGACAGTATGTGGTC
>JAZUMX010000184.1:0-2959 GCA_045603865.1 Thermoguttaceae bacterium | reverse complement strand
ATTATATAATATATAGAAACGAAATAGTAATTTCATTTCAACGGCTGTCATTAATCACGCTGAATGACGACTGCATGAATTACTCGATTTTATTGTATAAATCAAACAGTTTTGGAACCACCTGCAATTTAATACAATGAGTAAAGGTTTACTGTTTACATACCTCCTGACGATGGTCGGCATTGTTTTTGGCGTATTAAATCCATTTGTCGGACTGTGCGCCTATATTTGTTTAGCTATCATCAATCCGACCTCGTTATGGTTCTTCTCCGTTCCAGATAAATTCTTTGGCATTGCCGGTTATTCATTTCTTGTCGGCGTGAGCATGCTTGTCGGCTGGTTTTTTGCCGGATTCGGAAAATGGAATTTTGGACAAAAAGCGGGGCTTGTTATCTTTCTTCTTGTTTTTAATTTTTTCTGGATGTACATTTCTGCCGCAGCTAACGGCGTTTTGGCGTATGGTGCGTCGCATCAGCTGGTGCAGTTTGTCAAACTGTATTTGGCATTCTTCCTTGGAATAACCATTATCAATAACATCAGTCAGTTAAAAACGTTGATTTGGGTTATTATTCTTTCCGAAGGTTATGTTGCTTACGACTTGAATAATTCCTACATGGACGGATTCAACCGACTGACCGAAATCGGGTTTGCCGGCATGGACAATAACTTCTTCGTTTTGACGATGGTTATTAACGCGGTATTGGCATTCTATACAGGTCTGTTTGAAACCAAATTATGGCGAAAGGGTTTGGCATTTTTTATCGCCGCGCTTAATACGCATGTAATTCTCTTTTCCATGTCTCGCGGCGGCATGCTTTCACTTTTGATTTCCGGTATAGCAATTATCTGGTTTATTCCTAAAAAGCCATCGTATGTGGCATTTATGATTTTGGCAATATGCGCCGCTTTATATATGGCTGGACCATCTGTCCGAGATCGATTCTCATCAACGTTTGTTGATGCAAAAGAACGCGACGCGTCCTCTCGTGGACGTCTGACAAGTTGGAAGAACTGTCTGGCTGTTATGCGAGACAATCCCGTTTTTGGCATTGGGTTGAGACAATGGTTTCCGTATACAAGAGCTCACCATGGCATGACTATTGAAGCGCACTCCATGTGGATGCAGGCGTCTGCTGAACAGGGAGCGCCTGGCGTATTGTCTTTGCTGGGAACGTTTGGTTTAACGATTCTGTTTTTGATGAAAGTGGCAAATGAACGCACGCCAACGTCGGACCCGTATATACATACAGCGGCGCAAATGGCGCTATGCGCATTGATAGGCTTCTGTGTAGGCGCGCAGTTTGTTTCTGTTTTTGCAATGGAAATCAGTTACTATACTGTTATGATTGGCTGTATTGCTCTGAAATTTCAAAATGAGTACGACGTACATAACCAGTATATGCCTCAGATGATGTCAGAAGAAGTGTACTATCGGTATGAATAATAACGTTAGTCAGTTTCATAGAAAAGCATTATGGAAGATAAAATCATTGAAGAAATAATCGAGGAAACAGAAAAGTTAAATCAATGTGAAAACGTTGAGGAAAAAGAGTCATTGCTCAACACGTGGAAAGAGATGCTCTATGACGTCTATGCATACAGAGAGCTTCTTCTTGAAATGTTTAAGCGCGACTTGCGGGTTAAATACAAGCAGGCTGTTATCGGTTATGTTTGGACGGTTTTCATGCCGGCGATGGTTGTCTTTAGCGGGTTTATTATTAAATTCGTCATGGCAAAAATGGCGGGGCAAACATTTGAAATGGAATCTTTTGCCGTCATGTCGGTAAAAGCGGTTGCCTGGTCGTTCTTTTTGGGATCGGTAAATGCAGCGTCCAATTCTCTGGTTGGAAACATTGGGCTGATAACGAAAATTTATTTTCCGCGGGAAGTGTTCCCGATGTCATGCTTTGTTTCCAATACCTTTGACCTCGCCATTGGATCCGGTTCGTTATTCATTGTTCTGCTCTTTTTGGGAAAAGTTCAATGGACGTTGAATCTGCTTTGGCTTCCGGTTTTGTACATTTTACTGGTAGTTTTGGGACTGGCAATAAGCATGTTTTTTGCCAGTGAAATGGTCTTTTATCGCGATTTCCGCTACCTGCTGGGCTTGCTGACGTCGTTTGGAATTTTCTTTACCACGATTTTCTTCGAGCCGGATATGCTTGGTCCGCGGTTAGGTCCAATCATGATGCTCAACCCGATTTCTCCCATTTTAGAGGCGATTCGACTCGTTGTCATTAACGGGCACAATCTGTTTGTTCCGTTGTATAACAGCGATGGCGTTGTCGTTTGGCAGCCGTGGTATTTGGGATACGCAGCGGCGTTTTCGTTTATAGGGTTGTTTTTCTCCTGGCTGCATTTCCATAAGTCCGAATTCCTTTACGCAGAGTACATCTGATTTTTTCAACCGGAAGTCATGACGAATAAAAAATCGGTTACTGTCGGAATTGTCGGCTGCGGAAAGATCGGCTCGGCGTTAAAACGCTGGCTGGAGTGTTACAATAAAAAATGCCGAGTCAAAATCTCTGACCCGCCATTGGGATACAACGACGATTTGTCCGACTGTGACTGCGTTTTTATCAGCATACATATTCCTACGGAACCAGACGGTTCGCAAAAATTGACGACGCTCAACAAGATTGTCAAGCGTATGCCAGACGTCCCGATTTTCATCAGAACGACCGTCCTGCCCGGCACGTGCGACAAGCTGTCAAAGCGTTACAAAAAAGACGTTCGGTTCATGCCGGAATACTTGACAGAGCGCACGGCGTTTGAGGACTTTTGCCGTCAGCCGATGGTGTTTACCGGTCATGTCAATCTGCTCAAAAAAGTCTTTCCGGGGAAATCGTTTATTGAAACGACGTCGACGGAGGCGGAACTGGCGAAGTACGCTCACAACGTTTTCGGCGCGCTGAAAGTAACGTATTTCAACGCGATTAAACAGGTCGCAGACGAACTC
>JAZUMX010000183.1:0-1977 GCA_045603865.1 Thermoguttaceae bacterium | reverse complement strand
ACAGTCGGCACTCATGGGGAGATCTCATTGTCCGTTATTACACCCGCCGCCGGCAATGCGCTTCTGGGGTGGACAACGCTTCCGGACGCCGTGACTACGGCGGATGTCTTTTTTGACGGTGAAACAGTCCTTTCACATACGCAAGTCTTTGATAGCGGACAACATATTTTTAACCTGCAACAGTATTTTACCGCCGCAACAGACGGGTCACATACCGCTTATATACGACTGTCTGTCACCGGCGGAGATATCAGTATCCCATCAAATGGCGTGAGGATGGGAATTTTCGGTGCAAGAGCCGTTTTATAGAAGGAGGTGTAAATCATAATGCCAGATATTACAGCTTCCGGCGACTGGTGGACGTTGTACGACAACGGGACGCTTAGCGTTTACTGCGAAGGCGATATGCCGAATTATAGTTATGGTGGTGCACCGTGGTACAGTTACCGCGACCAAACTCAAAGCGTGGCGATAGGCAACAGCGTTACAAGGATTGGCGATAAAGCGTTCGATGATTGCGCCGCCTTAACCAGCGTCACAATCCCCGACAGCGTGACGAGTATTGGCAGTGGCGCGTTCTACAATTGCACTAGCTTAACCAGCGTAACGATACCCGACAGCGTTACGAGTATTGGCGGCAGCGCGTTCTATAATTGCGCCGCCTTAACCAGCGTCACAATCCCTGATAGCGTGACGAGTATTGCATATGGAGCGTTTGGTGGTTGCGCCGCCTTAACCAGCGTCACAATCCCTGATAGCGTGACGAGTATTGGCAATAGCGCGTTCTATTTTTGCATTAGCTTAACTAATGTCATAATACCTGACGGCGTTGCAAGTATTGGCGATAGCGCGTTTTATCATTGTATTGCCTTAACCAGTATCACGATACCCGATAACGTAACGAGTATTGGCGATAGCACGTTTTCTGATTGTTACAGCTTAACAGACGTCACGATACTGGATAGCGTAACAAGTATTGGCAATTTTGCGTTCTCTTCTTGCAGTAGCTTAACTAATGTCACAATACCTTACGGCGTTGCAAGTATTGGCAATTTTGCGTTCTCTTCTTGCTCCCGTCTTACAGATGTTTATTACGCAGGCACAGAAAGCCAATGGAACGCAATCAGTATCGGCAGTGGCAACACGTGGCTCACGAACGCGAATATTCATTTTTTCACTGAGATTCCGCAAATCCCAACAGCTAACCTCCACAATCCGCTTGCCGCCGTTGTGAAAGCCCTGAATTTCGTAATCAACGTCGTCAACAACATTGAAGACAGCTCCACTGACGGAGATATCCCAACGAAAACCAGCGACCTTACAAACGACAGCGGGTTTATTACCAAACTTGTAACCGACCTTGCCAACTATTACCTCAAATCGGAGACGTATACAAAAACAGAGGTTGACAACCTCGTTTCTACCATACCAAAATTTGACGTCAAAGTCGTCGCCGCTCTTCCGTCGTCCAATATTTCAAGCACTACTATTTATCTTGTGACGACCGGAAATGAATCTCAAAACCTATATACGGAATACATCTACGCTAACAACGCATGGGAAAAACTTGGCACACAGACACTTGACCTGTCAAATTACGTCCAAAAGGACGGCGCAAAAGTCCTCTCCGACAACAATTACACAACGGCGGAAAAGAACGCCGTCGCCACTATCGGCGATAAAGTTGACAAAGAGACTGGTAAGGGACTTTCCACGAACGACTACACGACGGGGGAGAAGAATAAACTCGCAGGCATTCCCGCTGACGCCACGAATAACACCGGAACGATTACCGGCATTACGATGAACGGTGTCAGCAAGGGGACAAGCGGCGTTGTGGATTTGGGAACTGTCCTGACGGAACATCAGGATATTTCAGGCAAGCAGGATAAACTTTCCGTCACAGGCGCGTCTAATCGTGGCGTTTACGTTTCGGCGTCGGGCATTGTGTCCGCTATGACGCATACGCTTGACGCC
>JAZUMX010000182.1:0-21077 GCA_045603865.1 Thermoguttaceae bacterium | reverse complement strand
GCTGCGCTGGATTATGTACATCGGCTTTTTTGTTACCGCTCATGTCATTCCATACGGCATTTGGGCGCTGATAGATCATTTTATTTACAACGCCACCGTTCCCGGCTGGACGTCCCTGCTTATCCTCAATATGCTTTTGGGCGGCACAATGCTCGTCTCGCTGGGCATTATCGGCGAGTATATTGGAAGAATTTACAATCAGGTCAAAGGACGTCCCCTGTTTACCATTGAAGAACTCTGCGGCATCGAAAAGAACATCAACAATCAAACGACAGTCGGTCATTCGTGGGATAAAACCTCGGAAGAGCAAAAACTGAAACGAGAGGCGGTCTGAGTATTAGTGAGGAGTGAGGAGTGAGGAGCGAAGAATTTTCGGCGGCAGATAATAGCGAACCTGGAAAAGGGAATAGTAGTTCGTCTTCGACGAATTTAAAATCTACTCCCTACTCCCTACTCCCTATTCCCTTCATCCTTTTAATAGCGATATTCATCGTTACCCGGCTTGTTTTGAACATTTTCACGCCGTTGATGGATCCGTCAGAATCACGGTATACAGTATTTGCCAGGAACATGACGCTGTCCGGGAACTGGTGGCAGCCGACGTACAATTTCGAGGGCGTCGAAACCGTTTTCGTTGGAAAACCGCCGCTGGCGTTCCAAATGAGCATGGCGTGCTGCAAGGCTCTGGGAATTTCAAAATTCGCAGCGCGGCTGCCTGCATTTTTATCCTCACTGCTAATTCTCTGGCTTGTCTGGCGCTTTGTTAAAAAATGGCGCGACGCTCAAACTGCAGCTTGCGCTGTTTTATTGACCTGCTGTTCGTTCCTGTTTTTTATGTATGCAGGACAATGCATGACAGATCTGATTTTAACCGCAGCCGTCGTCGGCGCGATTTTCAGCTACATGGGATTTGAAAGAGAATTAGCAATTAGCAATGAGCAATTAGCAATTGACGCAAGCGCCTCAAAAACTACTGCCTATTGCCTACAGCCTACTGCCTACTCTGTCCTGTTTTTCGTCTTCATCGCGTTGGGCGTTTTGGTAAAAGGTCCCGTTGCGATTGTCATGAGCGCGCTGCCGGTTTTCTTTTACGTTCTGATTAACAAGCGATGGAAGAACCTGAAATATCACGCCTGGGTTTGGGGGACGATCGCTTTTCTTGCGATTGTCGTTCCTTATTACTGGATTGTTTCCGTTAAACATCCGGATTTCCTGCAATATTTTATTATTGAAGAAAACTTAAACCGGTTTTTGTTCAAGGGATCGGCGTCGCGTTTCGGAACCGCTCGAGAATCATTTTACGGCGTTTCGTTCTTCTGGTTTTTACTGCTCAATCTGCCAACGGTTTTTCTGATGCAGCTTTACCCATCCAAAAACCGTAAAATTGTCTACTCATGGAATCTGTTCAAGGATCCGCTGGCAGGCATGTCGGCTCTGACGTGTATAACGCTGACGCTGTTTTGGGCTTTAACCAGCCGGGTTCTTATAACGTACCTTTTGCCGACAATTCCCTTTTTCGCAGTATTCCTGGCTGTCCGATTTCGCGACAGCGGACTGTTGGAACAGCCGGGGTTTTCCAAAACGCTCAATGCGTTCCTGACATCGTGGCTTATCGCTTTGCCAATTCTGTTTGCAGGAATCGCGTTCACAGCAATTTATAATACTGCTGAAATGGCGGCTCCAATTATTGCTGACGCTGTTAAAGAAATCGGGAAGGATGCAGAGTTTTCCAAACGAAACTATTATTTCGCTGAAACAACGCCTCATTTTGCTGAATATTACTATAAAAGCAAAACCCAGTTTCACGTTCCGGAATCCCTTGAAAGCAGTCTGGATAACAGCAAAAACGACTGGCTTTTTGTAACTCAAAGTCAGGAGAAAAATTTCGGCAAGCCGATTGACCGCAAACTCGTATTCCAAAAAGGTCAATGGAATCTTTACGCGCCGTTCAAGGCAGACATTGAACAAAAACAGGGCGACGAAGTCGAAAATCCTTCGACGGACGTTTCCGATAACTGATATGACAACCCCCATTTCCAAAAAGTTTTTCCTGACGACGCTGGCGATTTTTCTGCTCGGACGTTTGTTTTTGATGTGGTTTGTTCCACTGGCAGAACCGTCAGAAGCGCGATACGCCGTGATGTGCAAAAACATGGCGGAATCTGGCAACTTTCTGGAACCGTGGTTCATTTTCAGCGGGGAATTCCAATGTTTTGAAGGCAAGCCGGCGCTCCCGTTTCAAATGGGCGGGCTTTCCTGCCTGATTTTTGGGTCGAACCCGTTTGCAACTCGCGTTCCGTCGTTTATTGCGATGTGTCTGATTTTATGGGGCGTTTATTCGATTGTTAAAAAATACCGCGACGTTCACGTTGCCTATACAGCCGTATTATTAACGCTCTGTTCGCTGATATTTTATATTTTCGGCGGCGTCATGATGACCGACATGATTCTAACGGCTGCTATTGTCTTTGCGATTTTCAGCTATATTGAGTTTGAGAATAAATTAGCAATTAGCAATGAGCAATTAGCAATTGACGCAAGCGTCACACAAAAACATCTCGCAACTCCCTATTCCCTCCTGTTCTTCTTCTGGCTCGGCGTTGGGATGGCGGCGAAAGGTCCCGTGGCGATTGTCATGGCGGGATTGCCGATATTTTTCTACGTTCTGATAAACAACCGCTGGAAAAACCTCAAATACCACAGATGGTTTCTCGGACCAATTGCGTTCCTGATTCCGTGTTTGCCGTGGTACGTTTTGATGACGATAAAGAACCCGGATTTCCCGTATTACTTTTTCATCGAAGAAAACTTTCAGCGGTTCCTTCACCCCGGAGCCGCCTATCGATTCGGCGCTGCGCGGGAATCCTGTTACGGCATGGCGATAATCTGGTTTATTCTGGCGAACGTGCCGCTGTTTTTCTCGCTGCCGTTGTTTTATTGGCCGCGAATCAAGGCGTTTTACAATCTCACAAAGGGCGCTAACTCCATCTTCGCGAAGCCTTTAACCGGGATGGCGGCTTTGACCTTGATCACAATTCCCGGCTTTTGGTGTTTGACAAGTCAATCGCTCTTGCCGTATTTGATTCCCACAACGCCGTTATTGGCAATATTTCTTGCCGTTCGGTTTAACGACATCGGGGAATTTTCTTCTCCCAGCCGCTACATGGCGACAAAAATATTCGTTCTCTTTTGCGCCATTGGATTCACACTCGGACCTGCAATTGTTACAGTTGCGGTTCGCGATACCCATCCAAACCTCAACGTTGATATTTACTATAAACTGAAAGAACTCAAGCAGCTGCCTCAATGGAAACAGACGCCTGTTTATTTTATGGATCAAGCGCCCTACTCCGCTGAGTTTTATCTCAAAGATCAGTTTGACGTCCATGGTCCTGAAAAGCTGGAACAGAGCCTTGAGCGGTCCGCGAATTGTCTGCTGGTTGCATCTGTCAATCACGAATACGATTATGGGAAACCGATTCCCCGAAAACTCCTGTTTCGAGCTGGCGCATGGAAAGTTTACGCGCCGGAGGAAAGCAATAGGCAATAGACTGTAGGCTGGCTTCTAAAAAGCTGCTAGCTGCTAGCCACTAGCTATTAGCTTGAGCGCTTGTAGTTCTTAGCGTTAATTGTTAAGGCTGGAAGCTAAAATCACAAAGCTAAAAGCTAGGAGCTAATAGCTAACAGCTCAAAAATAGTACTCGCAACTCGTAACTCGCAACTAACAATCATGAATAAACTAATCGTAACCGCTGACGACCTGGGATTTTCCCCTTCCGTCAACGGCGCTATTATCGAAGCGAATAAAAGCGGCGTTCTGACCGCCGCCAGTTTGATGGTCAATATGCCCTTTGCAGATCAGGCGGCGGAACTGGTTGCCAACGAAACGCCCAAACTGGGGTTGGGATTACACATCTGTCTGACCAGCGGCAAGCCGGTTTCGCACCCGTCGGAAGTCCCGCTGCTGGTAAACAGAAACGGGGATTTCTGCCGTTCCTTCCCCTCGCTGCTGGCGCTGCTCAACTTCTCTTCCTCAAGAAAAAAAGCCGCTGCCCGCGCTCAGGTGGAAAAAGAAATTCTCGCCCAATTCGACAAAATGAGAAGGCTCGTTCGTCAGTACAACCTCGTTTTCGATCACCTGGATTCCCACCAGCACATCCATTTCATTCCAGGAATCGACGTCGCCGTTTGGCGCGTTTTTGACGAATGGAACAACGAACTGCGAGACAAATCGACGCCGCCAATCATTCTGCGCCGCCCCGTCGAAATCTTCGGAACGCGTCAGCGAATGAAGACCCGATTTTCAAAATACTTCCCCGGCGGGCTTGCCAAAAAGATGATTCTGACAAAGCTGTCGGAAGATTCCATCCAGATGAACAATCGTTCAGACGTTCTGTTCCCCGGTTATTTTGGGATTTTGGAAACCGGCAAGATGAACGCGTCCGCCTGGGAGTCGGCGATGTCAGTATTTGAAAAGCTGCCCATCTTTAAAGAAACCATGTCCGGAGAACAGGTTCGCGTTGCGGAACTCAATCTGCATCCGTCGATGGACGCCAATATCGATTCCCGCTGCTGCTGTTCAAAAGCCGACCGAAAATTCCATCAGTCCCCCTTCAGACGTCAGGAATTTGAAACGCTTGTTTCGTCAGCGACCGTCGACCTGCTGGCTCAATACAATATCGAAACAACAGATTTCGGAAAACTGTAAAGAGACCTTCTGACGTCCCGAAAAAAAGCGTTGTCAAGGAGTAACTATCGCTAAGAGAATTCCTGTAAATAAAAGAAACAGGAACAGAATAACAATTGTTTTAATACAGCTGCCAATTCCTTCGGACGTCTTCTCCCAAATGCTTTTTGGTTTTTGGGGAACAGACATAATTGACGGAAGATGAAACGTGTTTGGCAGCGTATGAGAATAGATATGCTCGTCATTGCCTTCGCTGGCGCTGAACTGCGAAAACGGCGTTTCATTCTCCAACATCATCAGCAGATATGGATAGCGATTCTTCAACGTTGGAAATCGTTTGAGCAACCGCTTAATTCTGTCGCAATCGCCGGATTCCATCCGAATTGACTTCAACGGCGTCTTTGAATCCGAGTCGTGCAACGAGTCTTCGGCTTCCTGTTTTGGCGAAGAATCCGATTCGGAGTCGTCTGGAAGAATATAGTTCAAAACGCTCAAAGCCTGACTTCGGGGAGACATTGTTTCCATTCCGGAAAGGAGTTTGAACAACTCCAAATCGCGTCCTGCCAATCCTTTGGGCCAGCAGCGAACCGGTTTTTCCTGATCGGAATTCTTTTGCTTAATATTGTTCCCGGGTATGTCAGCCAGATTTTGTAAACGCTTTATAGACTTGTTAATTTCAGGCGAGTACCGAAACGCTTCATCGAATTTATCAAGAACGCTTCGTCGTTTTTTGGGGGTCAAAGAGAAAAAGTCTTCTACAAAACGCCGCAATCCCTGACGCCATTGCAAAACGCCCCAATCGTCATAACGATCTACGCCCGCCATTTGGGGAGAAAACACATTAATCCGATGCAGAATCATATCAATGCAAAGCATCGAATTTATTGAGACTTTTCCCTTCTCAAAAAGAACAAACTGCATGACGCCAACTTGACGTCCGGTTTTTGTTTTGGGAACAAACCGATCGCTGTCGTCGTCGGAATCGTCGTCAGTTTGCGATTGGTTTTCAGACTCCCGCTCCTTCATGCGAGCCGGAATGATAAAAATATGCCAGTTAGCCCATAATTGACATTTATCCAATGCATGACCTTTTTCCTCTTCATCGGAGGAATTCTTCTCAGAATCCACTTGGTCTTCCTGTTTCTGGACGTCTGCGTCAGGCTGAGGTTCGTCGATAGGATGCGGGTCGTTTTCGGACATGGTCAATTGCTAATTGCTCATTGTTTATTGCTTATATCATACTTTTTTTTCAATAAATTGCAACCGGTTCTTCCAAAAAAATTCATCGGCGCTATAATTATTAATATGAAAAGTCAGCTTGCCTGGGCGGAAGGATTTCTCGCCTACCTGAATGGCGAATGCCACCTGTCGAAAAATACGGTTTTAGCTTACGGTCGGGATTTGATTAAATTCTATGCGTGGCTGGGAAATCGCGACATTTCCAAACTGAAGATTCGCGACCTGTCCACGTATCCTCAATTCCTTCACGAGCAAAATCTGTCGCCGATTTCGATTGCGCGTCATTTGGTTTCACTGCGTATGTTCTATAAATACCTCCAGTTGGAACAAATTGTAACAGACAATCAGGCTCAGCTGCTCGGTTCGCAAAAGCTGTGGGAACACGTTCCGCGCGTTCTGTCGCCAGTTGAAGTGGAAAGGCTGCTGGCGGCTCCGCAGCCCAACGCGCCCTGCTTCCTGCGAGACCGCGCCATTTTGGAAACCCTGTACGCAACCGGCTGCCGCGCCTCAGAGTTGATTTCCATCCGTATGCGCGACATCCTTTGGGACGAAGGGTTTATCCGCGTTATCGGCAAGGGAGACAAAGAGCGTCTGGTTCCTTTTGGCGTCAGAGCCGCTCAAGCCGTCAAAACCTATATTGAACAGGAACGCCCGGCGGCAATGGCGCTTAACCTGCAAAGCAAACCGGACGTTGTTTTTGTTTCCTATCGCGGCAAGCCGCTGAGAAGAGAAGCAATCTGGGAGCTGATAAAAAAATACGCTCTCATGGCTGGTATAAAAAAAGAAATCAGCCCCCACTCCCTGCGCCATTCCTTTGCAACGCACCTGTTGGCTAACGGCGCCGATTTGCGTCTGGTTCAGGAAATGCTTGGACACGCCAGCATCAACACAACTCAAATTTACACTCACGTTGACGCAAAACGACTCAAAGAGATACACAAGAAGTTTCATCCCAGAAGCTAAATTAAGCAGTAGTAGCGCGACGCGCTTCCTTAAGAACCACGTAGTGGTTCAATATTAATAGGCGTGGGTTTTAACCCACGGGGGCAATAGGCAGTAGGCAGTAGGATTTATTAAACCTTGCTTCTCGCCACTCGCCACTCGCAACTCGCAACTTATAACTATGGACGAAAATAACGAACTGCCGGACGATTACACTCAATGGTCAGACAATTATTGGGACTGGTTTAACCTCGATTCGCAAAACGCGACGTATGACGAACTTCGCAGAGCGTATTCCAGGCTCATTAAACGTTTTCGTCCGGAAACGCATCCTGAACAGTTCCAAAGAATTCAAAGCGCGTTTGAAGCGCTGAGAGAACTGCTGCAGTCAAATAACTCTTCAAAAAGCGGTTCCAGAAAGCATTCCGATTCTACTGACAGCAAAATCATCGAGTTGATTCAAAATCGGCGTTCAAAACGTCAGGACGAATTTCTCGATACGCTTTACAATCAGTATATCAACAACGCAGACTGGGACGGCGCGAAGCGCTTTCTCCTAGACGTTATCGAACCTCCGCAGCCGGTAACAGACCAGCAGTCTGAAGAATACGCAGACCTCGATGAAATCCCGTATCTGTACATGTTTTGGCTCAGGTACACGCTTGAGGCTCCCAACGAAGACAACCTCCCGGAACTGTTCAAATATCTTATCAAAGGCGAAGAGATTAGTAACGACGAAAACATCTCGATTTGCTGTATGACGTTTTTCTACTTTCTGGAACGGAAAGAGTATTCATACAAAAGCGAAATCTACGACTACGCCATGAGTAATCTCAATGAGCGTTCCATCACGTTTCTGGCTAACATTCGCTGGATCAACCTTTGCTTTGACGAAGAAGCCGACGACGTTGAGGTGATTCTCAGCGATCTGGAAACGTTCAAAAGGCGATTTTTGAAAAAAAACGTTAAGATATGGATTAGCATCCTTATCGAAGCGATTGAGCATTTGTACTGGATAAACTCCAGCAAAGCGAAAAACGCCGTTCAGGACTGCATGGACGAAATCTCGCAGTTTCCGGAATATCAGGAAGAATTTGACAAAAAGCTCGACTATCTCGACAGAATTGAGGAACTGGTTGCGTCGGTCAACGCGCTGCCGAAAATCCTGCCGGTTGACATTGACTTAATCCATACAATCTTGTTGATGTCTGGCAATTCCGTGTTTACCCGTTCCCGGCGTCTGATTCTCCGATTCGCGTCAGAGTTGGCAGACGACGTGCTGCGGGCGTTTATGACTTTCGATTATCTGCAGGAACATCATCCTTTAGTCGCAATTCGGCTTAGCCGTCCGCTCCAGATGATGTTTTTGTCTCGACATTCCTCTGCAGACGAACTGACCGAAGAACAAATCGACGCCGTCATGCAAAAGATACGGAATATTGTAGAATCGCACAATAACGATTTCCGATCCTGCAGACTGGAAGTATTAAAATTTTATCTGGAAGAACAGTTTGACCCCAGCATAATTACAGATCACTTCTATAATTATTACGAAAACGCTCAGAACGACCCAAATAAAAAGCAAGAGGTGGCAAAACTCGATCAATGGCTTTTCCAATACCTCAACGACAATACCGTCGAGCTGACCTATTACGCAATCATGTGCTGTGAGCTCGACGGCATGGAGGACTACGACAATTAGCAATTAGCAATTAATAATGCGCTTTGCGTAATTGCTCATTGCTAATTGCTCATTGCTAATTGATAATTTTAGACAATCACCGGGAACTGCTGGAGGAATCGGCAGTCGCCGTCGTTGAGAAGACGGATGTCTCGAATTCCGTACTTCATCATCGCCAAGCGCGTCAAACCGACGCCGAACGCGAATCCGCTGTATTCTTCCGGGTCAATGCCGCCAAAGCGCAGTACGTTGGGGTGAACCAGTCCGCAGGGAATCAGTTCCAGCCAGCCGCTGTTTTTGCACGTCGGGCAGCCCTCCCCGCCGCAGATGAGGCAGTTGAGGTCAAGTTCAAAGCCCGGTTCAACGAACGGGAAGAAGCCGGGGCGAAGCCGAACCTTGACGTCGCGGCGGAAGATCTCGCTCAACGCCGTTTTCATAACGGCGATAAGGTTTGCGACCGAGATGTTTTTGTCGATCATCAAGCCTTCGCACTGATAGAACGTGTTTTCGTGACAGGCGTCCGTCGCCTCGTTTCGGAAACAGCGGCCGGGGAAGATCGCCTTTAACGGCGCGCCGAACTTCTTCATCGTTCTGACCTGGTTGGCGGACGTATGCGTTCTCATCAGCCGGCCGTTGGTCATCCAGTACGTGTCCTGCATTTCCCGCGCCGGGTGGTCAGAGGGAATATTGACGGCGTCGAAGTTGTAGAATTCTTCTTCGCATTCCGGACCGGTGTAAACCATGAACCCCATCCCCTGGAAAATCGACTCCAACTCCATCTGAACGAGCGTAACCGGATGCAGCGACCCAATCGTTGACGGTTCGCCGGGCATGGTCAGGTCGATAGCGTTTTTCTTTTTCGCCGGGGCTGCCGACTTCGCCTTTTCCGCCGCCTGAGCAATCGATTCCGTCGCGAAGTTTTTCAGATCGTTGAGCTTCTGCCCGAACTGTTTTTTCTCCTCAACGGACATAGCGCCGAAATTCGCGCTTTTCGCCGCGTTGGTTACCAACCCTTTTTTGCCGAGGTATTTAATACGGATGTTCTCGATGTCAGCCGCGCTTTTCGCCGCCGCCAAATCCGCCGCCAGTTGTTGTTTGATTTCTTCCATGGTAGGAGTAAATGAAATAGGGAATTTTAATATTTGCGTTTAGCGCTCATATTCAATGCTAAATCTACGCGTATATATTATATTGTTTAAGAGCAAAACGCAAGGGGGGTTGGAAAAAGCTGATTTGAGAGAGACGAGATGCAAATTTTCCGGCGATCAATTGAGTATTGTCTTGGCAAAAATGGAGAAAATACGTCGCTATAGCGACAGCGGACGAAAGTCCGCTTTAGTCCCGAAGGCACGACATCTCTATAACCGGCGGTTTCAACCGCCGGAGGAGGGAGAGCAACAGAATAAAAAATCGACAAATACCCTTTTTTTCCTCCTCCTCACGCCAGGCGTAAGGGGGAGGGAAAAAAGGACTGACTCGATTAGGAGGGAGTGGGATGAGTTTCTCCGTCCGTAGACTAAAGTCGACGGTTATAGAAATGGCGTCCTTTCAGGACGCGATTCAGATTCTCGTCATATCTATTTTTACCTGAAATTTATGCAAGCGCCCGCTTTACGCATTACCTTTTACTCCCCTATTCACATTTTTCTTTTTTGTGTTACAATAGTAACAGTTTCGAGATTTTTAATATATAATTATTATTTCCAATTGTACCTATGACAAATAATAAATTTAATGATCAGTCTTTGATGAGTCAAGTTGAAAAAATCTTTGGCAAAGAGGACGTTGAACGCTTTGAACAGATGTTTCAAACGGGCAATTTTGACTTCGCGTACATTTCAAATACTTTCTATAGCGGCGGAAACGTCTTGTTTTACGCCGCAATGACCGGTTCTCTGGAACGCGTTAAACAGCTTCTGGATCTCGGCGCTGATATTAACGTCAAAAACGATAACGGAGCGACCGTTTTGTTCCGCGCCGCTCAAAGCGGAAACCTGGAACTGGTTCAATGGCTTGTCGATCATGGTTTGGACGTAAATGCAAAAGATCGTTGGAGAGGGACTGTTTTGCATTACGCCGCTAAGAGCGGAAATCTGGAGATTATTCAATGGCTTGTCGAGCAGGGTTTGGACGTCAATGCAAAAGATAGATCAAGACGCACCGTCTTGCATTATGCCGCTGAGATTGGAAACCTGGATCTGGTTCAATGGCTTGTTAAACAGGGTTTGGACGTCAATGCAAAAGACAATACGAAACAGAACGCTTTGCATCATGCTGCCGAAAACGATAATGCGGAAGTAGTTCGATGGCTTGTTGAACAGGGAATGGACGTCAACGAAAATGACCAGTTCCGAAAAACTGTATTGAATTGGGCTGCTGAAAAAGGCAATCTTGAACTGGTGAAGTGGCTCGTCGAACGTGGCTCTGATATAAATGTTATAAGCCTATTTGGAGATGACGTCCTGGATAGCGCTGCTGAGAGTGGAAATCTTCAGTTGGTGCAATGGCTTGTTGAACAGGGTTTGAACGTCAATGCCAAAAACGACTTTAGACAGTCAGTCCTTGATTCTGCCGCTGGCAGCGGGAATCTGGAACTTGTGCAGTGGCTTGTCGAACAGGGCGCAAATCTCAAAGCGCAAGATAAATGCGGACAGTCTGTCTTGCATTTTGCCGTTCTAAGCGGAAATCTGGAACTGGTTCAATGGCTCGTTGAGCAGGGAATCAACGTTGATGTAACAGACAATTTTGGATATACTGTCTTGTCGGAAGCCCTTTCATCAGGAAACCTGGAACTGGTTCAATGGCTTGTAAAGCAGGGATTGGACGTCAACGAAAAAGACAGTCGTGGAACATACTCCTGCTTCAATGCTTGGAATGACAATTGGGAACTGTTTCAATGGCTCCTGGATCAGGGATTGGATATCAACGCAAAAGACGATTATGGAAGAAACGTCTTGTATTATGCTATCGATAAAAATGATCTGAAACTGGTTCAGCAATTTGTTGAGCAAGGCGTTGATATTAACACAGAAAACAACGACGGTTGTACAGTGTTGCATTATGCCGCAGAAAACGGCGATTTGAAACTGGTTCGATGGCTTTTTGAACAGGGGTTGGACATTAATGCAATCGACAACGATGGAAACACCGCCTTGCATTATGCTGCCAAACGCGGCAACGCGGAACTGATTCGGTGGCTCGTTGAGCGCGGATTGGACGTCAATGCCAAAAACAATAAAGGACAAACGCCATTGTTTAACGCTGCTGATGACGGTAATTTGGAGCTGGTTCAATGGCTGGTCAAACAGGGCGCCGATCTGTTCGTAAAAGACAAAGATGGAGAAACGGTTTTATTTGCAGCCGTCAGGAGCTGTTTTCTGGAACTGGTTCAATGGTTTATTGAACAGGGACTTGACGTCAACGCAAAAAACGTCGACGGGGAGACTGTTTTGTTTTGCGCCGCTTTATACAAAGATGTCGATATGCTTCAGCGTCTTGTTGAACTGGGCGCAAACGTTAACGAAAGGGACAATAAGGGACAAACGGTTTTGCATACCGCCTTATACTGGAACTCAAATCTGGAACTGATCCAATGGCTCGTTAAACAGGGTTTAGACGTTAATGCGAAAGATTTCGATGGAACAACCGCTCTGTTTTATGCGGTCGAAAACAACGATTTGGATACCGCTCAATGGTTGGTTGAACAGGGCGCAGACGTCAACGCAAAAAACCGTAGAGACGAAACTCTTTTGCATGTCGCCGCGGGACAGGGTAATTTGAAAATGGTTCAATGGCTCGTCGAACGCGGATTGGACGTCAATGCAAGAGGCGGGCTTTTTGATATAACGGTCTTGCATGAAGCTGCCCGAAACGGAAATTTGGAACTGGTCCAATGGTTGATTGAGCATGGCGCGGATGTCAACGAAAAAGACAAGTTCGACAATTCGCTATTACATTCAGCCGCTCAAAGCGAAAAGCTGGAACTGATTCAGTGGCTCGTTGAACAGGGGGTTGGCGTCAATTCAAAAGACGACATCAATACGGTCTTGCATGACGCTGCCGAAAACGGCGATCTGGAACTGGTTCAATGGCTCATCGAACAGGGCGCAGACGTCAATTCAACAGACAATTTGGGAAACACCGTCTTGTTAAGCGCTGTCGCAAGCGGCAATCGGACTCTCATTGAGTGGCTCGTTTCACAAGGTCTGGATATAAAAGCAAAGAACGACTCGCAAGAGACCTCCTTGCATGTGGCGACAATAAGAGAATTTCTTCACTTGATTCAATGGCTCATTGAACAGGGCTTGGACGTCAACGAACAAGACGAGAACGGAAAAACCGTCTTGCATATCGCTTCTGACAGCATTATTGGCAAAAACCTGTATTTGGTTCAATGGCTGGTTGAACATGGCGCGGACGTTAATATCAAAGACAATGAAGGAAGAACCTCCTTGCATGAAGCCGCCCGATGCGGAAACCTGAAACTGGTACAATGGTTTATTGAACAGGGCGCAGACGTTAATAACAAGATGGACGATGGCAGAACGATCTTGTTTGACGCTGCGGAAAGCGGAAATCTGGAGTTGGTTGAGTGGCTTGTCGAACAGGGTTTGGACGTCCACGAAACAGACCATGATATTTATTCCGTCATTCTTTCAGCTATTCAAAGCGGGAATCTGCAACTGGTGCAATGGATTGTTGCACAGGGAATTGGTCTTAACGAAATTGATGATAACGGTTGTACTGCCTTGCATTACGCCGTCCGCACCTGTAATTTAGAACTGGTTCAATGGATTGCCGAGCAAGGGTTAGATGTCCACGCGACAGACGACGATGGCTGTAATATCTTGCATTACGCCGCCATCAACGGGGATTATGAAATAGTTCAGTGGCTTGTTGAACAGGGCTTGGACGTCAACGCCAAAGACTATGAGCAAAAGACGGCTTTAAATTATGCGGAAGAAGGCAACTTTGAGGATATAACTCAGTTTCTCAAAGACCACGGCGCAAAAGAGTAAAGACGGTAATCAGATTGGGAGCGGCGCCTCGCCCCTCAGTGGCTTACGCACCCCGGCTCGCCTATCAATTGCTAATTGCTAATTGAAAATTGCTAATTAATAATTCCGAATTCCGCATTCCGAATTCCGAATTCTCCCCAGCGCCCCCCTCGTATTTTCTCCTATTGGAATTATAATGGGAGATATGAGTTGTTGTTCTAAATATAGTTTTGACGTTTTGGTCGTGGGCGGCGGACATGCTGGTATAGAAGCCGCCTGCGCCGCCGCTCGAATTGGCGCGAAAACCGCGCTGTTGACCGGGAACCTCGATACAATCGGGATGATGAGCTGCAACCCGGCGATCGGGGGCGTCGGAAAAGGGCAGATCGTTCGCGAAGTGGACGCTCTGGGCGGCGTCATGGGACGGCTTATCGACCAGACCGGGATTCAGTTCAGAATGCTCAACCGGAGCAAAGGTCCCGCCATGCAGGGACCGCGCGCTCAGGCGGACAAAGCCCTCTATCGGAACGAAGCCAAATACTTCTGCGAACAGCAGCCGAACCTGTCGCTGCGTCAGGAACAGGTTGTCGGGCTGATAACTCAAACGGAAAACGGAAAGCGGGTCGTTCGCGGCGTTACAACTCAAACCGGGTCTGAATATTACGCGCCCGCCGTCGTGCTGTGTTCCGGGACGTTTCTGCAGGGCGTTTTGCATTACGGACCCACTCAAATTCCCGGCGGACGCTGCGCCGAAGCCCCGTCTGTCGGGCTGAGCCAATCTTTGATTGAAAACGGGATCGAACTGAAACGATTCAAGACGGGCACGCCCGCCAGAATCAACGCTCGTTCGGTCGATTACTCTAAACTTCTCGAACACGCCGGAGACGACGTTCCGGAACCGTTTTCGTTCATGACAAAGCCCATCGACGTCGAGCAGATCCCCTGCTGGATGGCTCACACGAACGCAACGGTTCATAAAATTATTACGGACAACCTCGATAAAGCCCCGATGTACACCGGGCAGATTACGTCAACCGGACCGCGGTACTGCCCGTCGATTGAAACGAAAGTCGTCCGGTTCGCCGACAAGGACGCGCATCAGATTTTTCTCGAACCGGAAGGACGCCGCACGAACGAGATGTACGTCAACGGTCTTTCGACCAGTTTGCCGCCGTACCTTCAGGACGCCATGATTCACGCTATTGTCGGGCTGGAAGAAGCGGAAATTATCCGTTACGCCTACGCGATTGAATACGACTACGCCCCGTCGCTGGGACAGATTCGTCTGACGCTGGAAACGATGGCGGTTGACGGCTTGTATCTGGCGGGACAGCTCAACGGCACGACCGGCTACGAGGAGGCGGCGGCGCAAGGTCTGGTTGCCGGGGCGAACGCCGCGCTGAAAGTCGCCGGGCGGGAACCGCTCAAGCTGACCCGGGAACAGGCGTACATCGGCGTTATGATAGACGACCTGGTAACTCGCGGCGCGGACGAGCCGTATCGAATGTTCACCTCCCGGGCGGAATGTCGGCTTCGACTCCGGGGCGACAACGCCGACCGACGTCTGACGCCAATCGCCCGCGCGTGCAGTCTTATCGACGATGACCGCTGGCAGGCGTTTGAAGAGAAAATCGCCTGTCTGGAATCGACAATGCAGTTCCTGCAATCGACCCGTTACGAGGGCATGTCCGTCTGGGAACATCTCCGCCGACCGGGTACGACGTGGGAATCGCTGATGGAAAAATACGAGCAGCTTCGCCCCGTCCCGTACCGTGTTGTAGAACAGATACTCAACGACGCCAAGTATTCCGGCTACTTGAAACAGGAAGACGAGTTCAACGCCCGACAGGGCAGAATCGGCCGCCGCCGCATTCCCGCCGACATCGACTATTTCGCGATAAAACATCTCCGCATGGAGGCGAAAGAGGCGTTGAGCAAGATTCGCCCGGAAACGATAGAACAGGCGTCGCGAATCGGAGCCATCACCCCCGCCGACATCGCGGTTTTGACGATTTACTTAGGCAATAATTAGCTTTTAGTTTCTAGCTCCTAGCCTCTAGCTTTTTGGTTTTAGCTTCAGGCTTTAAAAGTTGACGCTAAGAACTACAAGCGCACAAGCTAATGGCTAGAAGCTAATAGCTAACAGCTTACAAATAGAACCCTACACCTCACGAACTATACCCCATGACCTCAAACGAATTACCTTATCGACCAACGCTGGCAGAGCGGATTCCCGGTCCGTTTCTTATTTTTCGGGCGTTTTTACTGGCGTTCTCGCCATCGATTCTGGCGCTATCAGCCGCAGCGACGCTGATTTGCTGCGGTCTGGGGCTGTGGTCGCCTGCGGTGCATTACACCGGGGCTCTGCCCATGTCGACAGTTACGGCGCAATCCACCATTTTGGACGCCCTGCAGCCAATAAACGAGGTAACGTCGTCAAAGGATATATGGAGCGCCTGCGTTCTGCATTTCAGACCGTACTTTCACGCAGACGGCGCGATGTTCTACTGGCAGATAGCCGGGTCGTTTCTGATTTGGTCGTTTGTCAGCCTGGCGATCGCTCGAATTGCCGCCGTCAAGCTGACGGTGGGAGACGGGACGTCTATTAAACGCGCGGTCGGCTGGGCGCTGAACAAGTACCCGTCCTGGCTGGGCGCGCTGATTATTTCCGCAGCCGCAGGATATTTCTTTTGGGGCGTAGCGTGGGTTGGATTGAGAATCCCGTATCTTAATCAAATACTGTTCCCTGTCTGGTACGTGTGCCTCGGATTAGGCGTTGTCGTTGGACTGGGCGTTTACATCGGGATTCATTTCCTCGCGCCGGCTCTGGTAACGGAAAACTGCGACTGCTTCGACGCCGTAAGCCGTTCCTTCGCCTACGCGACGCAAAAGCCGCTGCATTTAATCGGATACGTCCTGTTTACGTTGTTTATCGGGAATTTTGGGATTATTCTGCTGACAGTTCTGCTGTCGTGTTTTAATCAAATGACATATCACTGGCTTCTTTCCGCTGAAGTGGAAATGACCCAGCTCATCATTTATAGCATGCATTTCGTCTGGCTGACGCAAATGTACGTCCTCAACGCGTTCTGGTTTACGTCTGCCACGGCGATTTACCTTCTGCTCCGGTTCCGCGTCGATAAAGTCGAGCTGGACGAAGTCTGGCTTCCGACCCCCTACGGACTGCCGCGACACAAACTGTCGTAAATGCGACATAACCAATTGATGGTTAAATAGTTACGTTTTATACATCAACTTGATTTACACCTTTTGACTTCCACTTAGATTTGCAACGATGAGACTTCACCTTGGATTTAATTACACCTTTTTTCTGGAAAGCAGGCGTTAAAGTTTTGCTATTTTCTCCGTTTTGATTAATATAGAAATATCCAGAAAAAGCGCGGGGTTTGCCGTTGACACACCCTGAAAAAAACGTTACTATCCCCCCATCATGAGTAACCCGATATATTCCCGAAATGACGAACGCGAAACGCCGGAACGGATGTCGTTTGATTTCCTGTTCGACGGTTCTGGAAACGGTTTGCCGTGCGCGACCGCTCCGACGTCCGCGTCTGAAATTAAGCTTAAAACGTCCTACGGCGTCTCCGTTTTTACGCCGATGGACTATTTGTGTTCATACGCTTACCCGCTGTTGGTCTGGCTTCATTCTCAAGAGGGTTCTGAGGACGATTTGCTCAAGATTGCGCCGAAAATCAGCTTGAAGAATTATCTCTGCGTCGCTCCGCAGGGCTTTTCCAAAAAGAACGGCTGTGCCTGGCCGCTGCTGTGCTTGTCGGATATTGAAAGCCGGGTTCTGGAATCGGTCGAACGAGTTAAGAAGCAGTTCAACGTCAATTCGCGTCGAATCTTCCTGGCTGGCATGGACGCCGGCGGAACGGCAGCGATGGCTTTGGCGTTGGCTCGTCCAGACGTCTTTGCCGGCGCGGCGGCGTTTAACGCCCCTGCTCCGCGGTCGCCGATGATGTTCCGTCAGTTCAAGCTTCAAAAGAAACAGTCCTACTTCGTCGGATTCCCGGAAGATTCCCAGTTGTACTCTCCCGTCGCGTTGAAAGAGGATATCGACGCCTTTACCAACGCCGGACTCAATATTCAGTTCAAGGAATACAAGGGACAGACGTTTGAAGAGCAGATTTATCCCGATATCAACCGCTGGATCATGCGGAGCATAAGCTCGGCTGTGTTTTAATTAATGAAAGGCGGTAATGAAGTGAGCGTTAGCGAACGGAATTACGCATTCGCCGTTAGGCGAACAAAATGCCCGGTTCAACCTTTTTGGTTTGCCTTCGGCAAACTGCGTAATTCCGCTCCCGTTGGTCGCTCCATTACCGCCTTCCAATTTTGCCTACTGCCTAAATACAATGACTCGTATATACTCCTTTCTGCTACTAGCCGCTTTGTCCGCAACCGTTTGGGCGCAGGACGACGACGGCTATCTGCTTCGTTACAAGTTCGAGAAAGATTCTCAGATTCGATGGAACGTCGTACATCGCACTCACAACGAGACGACGATGAAAGAAACGACAATTGTAACAGACACGTACAGCGAATCGGAAAAGGTCTGGACGGTTAAGCAAGTCAAGCCGGACGGGGGCGCGGTGGTCGAGAACTCCGTCGCCTGGATGAACCTCTGGCAGAACGTTACCGGTCAGAACCGTGTCAGCTACGACAGCCGCACGGACAAGACGCCGTCCCACTGCTACGAGAACATGCCGAAAATGCTCAACGTTCCGTTGGCGGACATTACTCTCGACGCCCGCGGAAACGTGGTCGAACGAAAGGACTTTTTTCCGCAGACGGAATTGCAGCTGCTTAACCCGGTTCAGCTTTTGGTCCCGTTCCCGGAACACAAGGTTTTGCCAGGCGACGTCTGGAAGGTCGATAAAATCGTTTACGTTCCCAAATCTGGCGGGACGGTTTTCAAAGTTCAAACGGTTCAGAAATACGTGCTGGAATCCGTTGAAGACGACCTGGCGACAATTACGTATTACACTCAGGTTTTAACGCCCATTCACGACCCGAAGACGCTGGCTCAGCTGGTTCAGTGCCGCGCCAGAGGGAAAATGGTGTTCAATATTAAAACCGGGAAGTCCGAAGAACACGTCTTGACGCTTGACCATACCGTCCCGCATTTCAGTGGCGACGCGTCGATTGTCAAGCACAAAAACCGTTCGACTGAAACGCTCTTGCCGTAATTCCCATTCCGTTACATGGACAGCGTCTTTTATACCGCCGTTTTGATTATGCTCCGAGTCAGCGGGGTTATCGCCGCCGTTCCCGGAGGACGTCGGGCGCCGTGGACGCTGAAAATCGGTTTGGCAATCGCGCTGGCTTTGATTCTCGTTCCCGGTCAGTTGGCAAACGCCGCCGCTGTTCCGCAAACGTGGCTGACGATTCTGCTTGACGCTCTTGGAGAGTTCCTGCTGGGATTGTCGCTGGGATTGGGCGTGGCGATTGTCTTTTCCGCCTTGACGCTGGCGGGGAAGCTGATTTCTTACGTTTCCGGACTGGGCGCGAACGAAATCTTTGACCCCTTAACCGGCGAAGCCAACAGCCCGATCGGCAAGTTTCTTTTCCTGCTCGGCGCCGCTGCGTTTCTGGCTCTCAACGGACATCATAAAGTAATCGAAGCGCTCATGCACACGTACGCAACGTTCCCGCCGGGAGAAGTTACCTTGCGGTCGCTGTCTGAAAGCTACGTTTTGCTCACGACGCTGACGGCGGAATCGTTCTCCTTCGGACTGCAAATCTCGATGGGCGTTATTACCGCCCTGCTGCTGGTTCTGATAGGCTTTGCGGTCATCTCGCGCGTCGCGCCGATGATCAACCTCATGTCCGTCGGCTGGTCTGTCAACATGCTTTTGACGCTGGGCGTTTTACTGGTTTCGCTGGGAACGATAATCACCGTTTTCAGCCAATATGCAATAAACAGTTTTAGCGTATAGAGTTTTAGCGTTTAGAGAAAGAACGACGTTGTCATTTGCCTGTCAAAAGCGCCAGTTAAGCGCGCCGAGCGCGAATCGTGATTTGCCAATCGTTATTTTTCCCCTCCCCCCTTGTAAAAAAGGAAAAAATGATTATAATTCTGCCTAAGTTAAGTATATTATATTTAGATGGAGTTATTTTCCGTCAGAAACCTACTATACGAAAAGGATAAAAACATGTCAAAACCTGGAAGAATCGCCAAAAAGGCCAATCACGGCAAACGACCTGCCAACGCCAGAGCCAAGCGCGCCAAGCGCCGTCTGGTTAAAACCTGATTTATCGCCTGCTTGTCTGTCTGGCAAGTCGCTATGAACCATTAACGTTAAGTGGTAAGTGGTTAGTTGATAAAGTGTATGTTGGGTAATCGCTTTGCGCTCCAATCGCTTATAACTAACTTCTTACCACTTTATTATTGATTGCTGTTCTTTGTTTGTCTTATACCCAGCTCTGAACATTATGATTTCAAAAGAACCATATATCGATTTGTCGACGCTCGATTTTAATAACGTCATCGCAAACCAGGACGAAATTAATAAATATAACGAACAGCGTTTTGAAATGCAGCAGCTGGATGGAATTCTTTATCAAAACGAAGAAACCGGCGTTGCAGTTGGCTATAAAGACATTACCAACGACGAATTCTGGATTCGCGGACACGTTCCTGGCGCTCCGCTTATGCCTGGCGTTTTAATGTGCGAAAGCGCCGCGCAGCTGTGTTCGTACTTCGCCCAAAAGCTGGGCATGACGGACGAAAACCACATCGTCGGATTTGCCGGCATCGACGAAGTTCGATTTCGCGGCGTTGTCGTACCGGGCGACAAACTGATCATCATGGTAAAGCGCATTAAAATGAACCGTTTGCTGCTTTCCTGCGATTTCCAGTGCTTTGTCAACAATCAGCTGGTTTGTCACGGCAACGTCAAAGGCGCGCCGCTGGAAAAAAGTCAGATCGGAAAAAGATAAATTCCACCGATAATTTCATATCGAAAGACGTCGATTGTTTGTGAAACAGTCGACGTCTTTTCGTTTACGATACAATATTCCAGATTAAAATCCGGATCATGTCCCGGACGGATTTCATGGACTCAAATACGGACGCAGGTTCGAATCCGCAATGCGTCTTGCAATGCTCGCAGCGAGCGTCTTTTCCCGGTCCCAGCGCATCCCAGTCGGTTTGATCGAGCATGTCCTGATAGGTTTCGTAATGTTTGTCTGTCAGCAGATAACAGGGACCTTTCCATCCGATGGGGTTTCGAGTCGGGTTTGCCCAGGCAGCGCAGTTCATATCGCGGCGCCCCGTTAAAAAGTCCATAAAAATCGGCGAGGCAAACAACGGGGTTCCCTTAAGCTGCTTTTCCAACTCCCGAAACCGCTGCTCTATCATCGCTCGAGTCAAAAAAAGTTCCTCTTTTTGCTCTTCGCTAAAGGCGTCGTAGGAGAACGCAGGTGAAAGCAGAGCCGCGTTGACGTTGAGCGTTTTGAGCAGTTTGAACAGTTCGACAACGTCTTCGTTAGGCGTTTCTTTATA
>JAZUMX010000181.1:0-2370 GCA_045603865.1 Thermoguttaceae bacterium | reverse complement strand
TCCGAAAGAAATCGGACCGGTTCCCAGAGCGTTGTCCGCGCCCATGACAAGTCTGCCAATCCCGCCGTTGTTGTATTCGTCTCCAATTTGCGTTCCGCCGGTATAAGTATTGGTCTTGTTGAGGTAAACCGTTCCGCTGTCGTTACGCATAATGAGCTTGGCGGGACCGGAAATAACGCCGTTGACGTTAATAACGCCATCTGTCCAGCCAGCCATCAAACGAGAATCCGCGCTGAGATAAACGTCTGTATTAATATCGGCAATGTTGTTTGACTCTGTAACGTCGCCATTGTTTTTCACAATGCCGCCTGCCAGTTCAAGCTGCGTTTGATTTGAAATATTGATAGCGCTGAAGTTTCCGGTTTTAAGAACCATTTTACCAACTACAGCCAGCGGTTCCAGCGAAGTTTGAGATTGTCTGCCGTCGCCCAAATCAAATACAAAATTGGCGTTGTCTGAAACCGTAATTGTCGCGCTGTTGGCAATATTGCCAGAACCTTTCATGGTTGTAGTTCCATCGGTAATATTAACCGCTCCGCCGTTGAGAATAAACGCTCCGATTTCAGCCGTGCCGGAGAATTCCAGCGTTCCATCGTTAACTGTTGTATTGCCGGAATGAATGTACGTTCCAGCCAAGACCTGCGTGTTCTTGCCTTCTTTGATAAAGTCTCTGCCGCCGCTTAAGCTGACGTCGCCATTATAAACATAGGTTTTGCTGGCATCCGTCATACCCGAGCCAATAATAATCTTGCCGTTGTTTTTGGACATAATCAAGCCGTGATTGTCGCCGTCAACGTCGCCGGTAACGCCGCCGACGTGCAGCGTTCCGTCCCAAAGGTCAACCGTTCCGTTCGGTCCGATATTGAGCGTTGCCTGGTTGTACGCTGAATTATCTGCGTATTTCCAACAGTTAGGTTCCCACCCTCCGTTGACCAGATCGCCTTCCTGAACGTCGATGACGGCTTTATCGGAAAGAACGATTGACGCCGCGCTGCTGTAACTGGCGTTGCAGATAAACAGTTTGCCAGTTCCTTTCTTAACGAAGTTGCCGTCGCCGGTTATGGAAACGTTGTAAGAAGTTGATTGAACCAGAGAGTTTTCAGCATTGTGGTCGGCAGCGTTTGACTCTTCGAACGTTAATGTGCCGCCCTGAGCAATGTTGATAGCCAGATTTCCCTGCGTTCTTGGAACGGCGTTTTCAAAATAGAGCGTTGCGCCGTCTTGAATCGTCAGAGGATTGGCAACCGTGAAGGAAGACCCCGTTCCCGTCATTTTGAGGGTTGCGCCCGAGGCGATAGTGATGTTTCCAGGAACGTTTAATGCGCCGGAGAAGCTTGCCGTACCTTCGGCGATGTTAAGATCTGTTACATTCACCGCGCCGAGCGTCTGAGAGCCGGTTCCGGTTTTAGTTAAAGTCGTTACGTTGTTAATCGCAACAGGCGCAGAGAAGTTGTTCGTTCCGTTGTTGATTGTCAGCGTATCGCTCCCGCTGACCGTGCCTGTTGTTCCGCCGTCAAAACCTGCAACGGTGATAGCGTGATTGTTCAAAGCAATAGCAGAACCGTCTGCGCCAAAAGAAATCGGTCCGGTTCCAAACGGAGTTCCGTCGGCATAAACGGTGATCGTTGCCGCTCCGGCGCCGCTGGTAACGTTTCCGCCGCTGATTTGAGTTCCACCAGAATAATCGTTGGAGCCATTGAGAAGCTGAATGTCATTGCCGTCGTGCTCGAAAATCAGTTTCCCAGGCGTTACGTTTCCGCTGGCGTCTTTATAGTCGGATATTTTACCTGTTACTGTCATGGTCTGCGCCCAGCCGATTCGCAAGCCGCCAACGCCTTTGATTTGAATGTCGTTATCGTACGTTGGGTTGCTGCCATTGGCGTTAAAGAGCGTTCCTTCGTTGACTGTGGTTGTTCCGGTTGTTGTTGGCAATTCGTTTGTCAAAACGAGAATGCGCCCAGAACCGTAGACGTCTGAAGACGTTTTGCTGTTTTGCAACCCCAGGGCGTTGCCAGCAATAAAAATTTTTGTGTTGGTGTAGCCGTCCGGGATCGCGGTTGTGAAATACGAATACCCGCCAGGGTTAAAATAAACATCGCCGGATCCAGAATAATTATTATAACTAAACGTATTATCGTTTCCGGTTCCTTTGATAATCAGAGTGTCGTCTGCTCCAACGACGGCTTCTTCCGTCGAATTGTAGGCGCGTTCGATAATCTCTGCGTTGACGGAAAGCGTCAGCAAAGCGACAAGGCACAATGCGGCGACAGGCGCCAAAAGGCGAGCGTTTTTAAATGTAAAGTTCATGGCGATAATTTTGAATATTGTAAAGATATATTTATAATTATACTATATATTTATTATAACATA
>JAZUMX010000180.1:0-1610 GCA_045603865.1 Thermoguttaceae bacterium | reverse complement strand
ACGCTGCCGGCGTCGAGCGCGCCGCTGAGTTCGTTGTCGTCAAGAGAAATGCCGCTGTCGCCTTCCGGTTTGTAGAGGTTGGTGCCGCTGCTTTCGCCGTTGAGCGTAACGTCGCTCATAACGTCGGATTCTCCCAAAACGAGATCGTCTTCGCCAATGTCCAAAACGTTTCCTGCATCCTGAGAAATGCCGGAAGACGAATCGAGCGTAGAGTTGATGTCCAGCGACGAGCCGTTCATGACGTCTGAGGCTTCTGTACTGGAGTCTAAAGACACTCCGCTGTCGCCAGCCAGAGCGTAGTCTTCATCGTAGGCCTGTTCCTGAACCGGGTGAAGAAGCTTTTCGACGTCCGGACCTTTGAATTTCCATGAATTGCCGTCTCGCATGCCGTAGATTTTGCCCTGCATGCGCATCTCGTTAATTTCTGCCGGCGTTTTGCCCATCAGTTGAGCAACTTCGTCAATCGTATATAACCTGTTTTCCATAACTGAACCTTGTTTTGAGTTAAGCTATAAATTTTGCCTTCGAGAATCTTATTGGGATTCCAGCAACTGGCGGATCTCGCGAGGCAACGGTTTTTGCGTATTTAAATTCTCTATTTGCATGTCATAGGCGAGCTTGCGAACGGCGCACACTTTAATTGCCCCGCTGGCAAGATCGACCTGATAAACTGCCATTACTTTTCTGTTGGAATCGATAACGGTAATCTGCTGATATTTGTTATCGACGGTTTCGGAAAAGCCGAACCATTCGCCTGCTGTAGTTACGATTCCGGAACTGGAAATGTTCTCTGCCGCATTGTTGTTCTGAAAGCAAAACAACGCTGCGATTATCAAAGCCACCGGCAGAAGCCACAGCAGATTTTTGTTAATCATCAATGTAATAAAATAAAAGGAAAATTCAAAAACTACGTTTGAGTATATACATTCCTTTTATTATTTTAAACACTTTTTCGAAAAAAATCAAGATTTTTATTTCGAAATCTCTGGATTTTTTTGAAAAAAGTTGTGCGTCAGCGCTAAAGACGACTTGAGGCGTTTTCGTCCTTACCGCTTTGAGTTTAAAACTTACCGCTATTATTTATAACTCATAATTTGAAATTGTGAATTAAAAAATAGGAAATTTTTGAAGATTTTCTTTTAAATCAACTTTTTCAGACGTGAAAACCCTCATTTTGCTATTTACTAAACATGGGAAATCGGTTAAAGTGTTGTGAAAAATCGCTATATATGACAAATTCGTTAAATCCGTTACAAGCGGACAAGTCAATTATGTACGAGGTTTCCAGAGAATTTGAGTTTAGTTATACGCACCGGCTTTGGCGCTACGACGGCAAGTGCGGCAACCTGCATGGGCACAACGGCGTCGTTCGCGTTACGCTGGCGCAGGAGTCGCTCGACGAGTCCGGCTTAAGCGTCGATTTTCATCAGATGAAGCAAACCATCGAAAGCTGGGTTGAGGAGAATTGGGATCACAAAACGATTCTCAACTCCGCAGACCCCCTGCTGCCGATTCTGGTCAAGGCAGGCGTGGACTGCGTGAGCGTCGATTCCAATCCGACGTCCGAACATTTCGCCACGCTGATTTATACTCAGGCTCAGAAGATGGGC
>JAZUMX010000179.1:0-7578 GCA_045603865.1 Thermoguttaceae bacterium | reverse complement strand
CGGCCCGTCGTAGTACGAAACCAGCTCGGCAATCATGGCGGTGGAATCGGGCGTAACGCGAAGCTGAGTATGGTCGGTTTTGAGGAATTGAGCCGCCTCTTGAGCGTAAGACGTTTCGTCAAAAGCGGGGTCGTCAAAGCCGATGGAAAACGTCTGAATCGGTCGGCTGGAAAGCGACTGCATAATCCCGACGACAATTGTCGAGTCGATCCCTCCGGAAAGGAACGCGCCAAGGGGAACGTCTGAAATCATGCGGTCTGAAACCGCCTGAGTCAGGACGTCGTTTAAGCGTTTTTTGGATTCGTCATAAGATTCGTTTCTTTCCTTAAAACTCTTTCGTCCGGCGGCGATCCAGTCTCGAACCGTGTTAGGATAAACCGAGTTGACTCGAAGGCGGTCTTCCCCAACGGTTATTTCCAGAACCTGTCCGGCGCAGAGTTTGCTGACTCGTTTGTAAATCGTTCGCGGAGCGGGTAAATATTGCAGCGTAAAATACTCGTCAACGGCGACCGGGTCGAGTTCCGACTTGAGCGCTTCGTCCGCTGCAACAACCGCTTTGAGTTCCGAGGCGAAAATGACTCTCGAATCTTCCAGAGCGTAATAGAGCGGCTTTTTGCCAATCGGGTCTCGAGCCAAAATGAGCTTGCGGTTCGCTTTGTCCCAAATGGCGATGGCGTACATGCCCAAGAGCTTTTGGACGAAGTCCAAGCCGTATTCCCGATACAGCGGCGCGATGACTTCCGTGTCACAGGTTGTTTTGAAGACGTATCCCTTCGATTCCAGTTCCGTTTTTAACTGACGGTAATTGTAGATTTCGCCGTTATAGACGACAACCAGCGTTTCTCCTGAATTGTCGATTTGCGGCTGACGTCCGCCGGCAACGTCCAGAACGCTCAGGCGTCGATGCCCTACGCCAACCGTAAAGCCGGATTGACGGTCAAAGAATTCTCCAGAATCGTCTGGTCCGCGGTGTTTAAGAAGGTCTGTTATAAACGTCAACCTCTCGAGAGTAATATCAAGAGAGGTTGAATTGTTAAGGCGTATAAAGCCGGTTATTCCACACATCATAGGAATTGAGGGCAATTAGTTTCTTTTATGCTTTTTGACGTCGTTGGGGTGAACCAGGATTTTATTCTCGTGAGCGGCGGCGTATTCAGCCTGATTAATTCGTCGTTTGTTGTAACGATCGTAATAATCTTTGGTCTCTCCAAATGAAGTCCCGGCTTGCAGCGCTCCGTCCGATTCCATTTTGGCAAACACAGCCCAGCCGCCAGTCAGCGTGGGGCTGTTATGAATTCCCCAGTAGTTTGGCTGCAGAGGTGCGGTATAAAGAGCAAAAACGGAAAACGACAACATGGTAAATCCCAGGATGACAGACAGAGCGACTCCGCCCCACTTGTCGATGATGGCAGGAAACCATACTTTGACCAGACTCAATCGGTTTGTCAATTCTTTCAAAATCACATAAACGATAATGAAAATCGCCCAAATCGAGAGGAAGTCCAAAAGGTATGTGTACGATGGAAGCATGCCTTCCAGCGTCCCCGCCAACGTCTCAAAATACGTTGTAGCAATCAAACCGGAAAAAATCAGGTTGAACAGTCGAATCAGATTCGTCCAGATGCCATCTCGGGAGCTAAAAGCGATTGAAGCTCCCAAAATGACCAGCATCAAAATAAAAAACACCATTTAAGTATTCTCGTAATTAAAAGGTATGGATAATCCCAATCAGCGGCGCTCAATGGGATATTTTGTAAACGACTGCGGTTTAGTTGTCAATGCCATAGTTCTTCAGTTTCGCGGAACATTCCTGAGCGCGCTGAGGCATTTCCATCTTGATCCACAGTTCGCGAAGGTTCTTCAACGCTTCGATGTGACTCTGAACGTCTCGGGAGTAAAGGAGGTCAACCTGAAGGAAGGCTACCAGAGCGTCTTTATCTTGTCCGCCGGCTTTATATGCCAACCCAAGCGTGTTGTATCCCAATGCGTTGATGGCGAAGTCTTCAGGCGAAGCGTTCACCAGAACGGCTTCAACGTCTTTGACTGCTCCTTTATAGTCTCCGGACAGAGCTTTGCATTTAGCAAGCCCCATTTTCGCCAAAAGTCTTTGATGATCTGCCGCAGCGCTCTTGTCTTCCATCTTGAGAATGGCGTTATAAGCTTTCTGGGCGTTTTCAATCTTGTTTTGAGCCAGGAAAATTTTACCCATGGCGGATAACGAACGCATCTTGACGTCGTTCCAGGGCGCCGCATTGAGCTTTTGATACATTTCAGCCGCCTTTTTCAAGCTGGCTTCCGTATTGATGGCAACGTAAAGGTCGCCAGTCATTTCGCAGGCGTCAAAATAATGATAGTTTTTAGGATACTTTGTAACAAACGCCTCACACGTTTTGGCAGCGTCTGACTTGGAAACCGCTCCGCCGCTGAGAGCAATGTTTGCCTTTGCGCGAGCGATAAGGTAATCCATTTCCTGGTTGAGGGTTTTAGACCCGCCCATTGTATCACGAATGTCGTCGGTAAGCAGTTCCAAAGCGTCTTCGTTAGATCCGCTTTCAATCAGCGAACGAACTTTGGGGAACTGGGCCGGTTCGCGGTTAAACAAAATGCCCTTGATTTTGTTGACCGGGATAACGTCTTCAACGCCGCGGTCTTCAACCGTCAATTCAGTGCTTGTCATATCGGTGATTTTGCACTTGATTGTTTTGTTTTCCAGCTGAACGGTGTCATTCTGAGCCTGAGCAACAGATCCGATTACAAAAATCGCGATCAACGTCAAAAAAAGTTTTTTGAACATAAATAACTCCCTGAATATAATGTGTGAAACTTTCAATTAAAATTCAAATAACAATTGATTTAACAAACAACGTACGCAATCGTCTTTATTGCGATGTGCTATTGTTTATCCGTCGGGTTTTGAGGCTTTCCTTGCGGCGGCTGTCCTGCTGGACGCGGAGCCGGTTTACCCGCTGGCTGCTGACCTGCCGGACGCGGAGCCGGTTTTCCCGCAGGCGCGGGTTGAGCCGGCTTTTTATTGAAATCGAAGCTGAATGTTGCGTCTTGCTGAACGGGACCAAAACCAAGGTCAATCTTTCCGTTTGGAGCTGGAGCGTCATTGGCGTTGAACCCTCCAAATCCCAAGTCGATTTTATCCTGAGCTTTGCCTTCCTGCTGAGCAAAACCGAGGTCGACGCTCTCTTCGACTTTTTCTGAACCAATGGCAATGCCGCCATCGGTAACGTTGACGTTTTGCTTTTCAACCAGCTTCTTTTTCTTCGGAAGGAAAGCAATAATAATGATAATCAAACCGACTACGCCAATTCCTCCCAAAATGCCGTAAATAATCATTGGGTCAGTTGGCTTTTCAGGCGCTTCTTCCTCTTCAACTTTTTGAGGCAAGAGCGATTCCGGCGGAGCAAATCCGCTGACAGGCTTGCCCAATTGCTCCTGAACTTTTCGGAGGAGGTTTTCATAGGATTGGAGAATGTCAGAGTTGCCTAAAATTTCAGCGTCTGCTTCAACGGACTTGTATTTGTCATAGTCTTCCCGAAGCATCGTTTCGATTTCATTGAAAAGCTGCAGCGCTTTGGGAGGAATATTGGAATTGGCGTCACTGCTTGCTGCTGAATTCTCCGCAGCCGGAGCGGGTTCTGGAGCAGGTTCATCCGTTGTTTGGGTCGATTCTGCCGTATCCTCTTCAGCGGGAGCTTCCTCTGCGGCTTCTTCCGCTGCAGGAGCGTCTGTTTCCGCTGCTTCCTCTTCCGTTTCGCCAGCTGTAGTTTCTGAAACATCTTCAGCGGTTTCTTCAGGAACGTCTTCCGAAGCCGGCGCTTCTTCAGCAGCGTTTTCTTCCGCTGCGTTATTCTCTTGCGGCTGCTCTTCTGCAGGCTGTTCTTCCTTGGGTTGAACTGCAGCGATTTCCAGTAAAGCTATGTTATACTTGATTTCGGCAATCGCCAACCGGGCTTGCAGATAATCAAGGAACTTGTCTTGATCTGGATCGGAATTCCGAATCGGTTCGCCTTTATCGTTAGTGATAGCTTTGAGATATCCGTTCCAACCGATGAAAATCTGTTTACCCGCTTCATTAAGTTGATTCGGATCTCCATTGAGGGAGAGTTCGTACAGCTCCATCGCCTTTTTGGGGTCGTCCTTTTCAGATTTTTCGCCCCACTTTGAATAATACCCCGCCAGCGTTGGCTGCATTCTTTCAAGCGTCTCTTTACGAGTTCTGCCGTTGGACAACTCCTTCATGACTCTGGTAATCGCTTCCTGATAATCGCCCTTTGCAGCGAACCCTGAAGCGGTTTCCAGTTCAGAGAAGCCTTTGACTGCAATATTGGGATCGAGAGCTTTCATTTTTGTACGAACCAGTTTAAGCTGGGTGTCGTATTTCTGGAAAGTCTCTTCGTTATTGAGCGTTGGGAAAGCGCGATGGGTGGTAAGCAGAATCTTTTCCGCATCCTGCAAACGTTCCATCTGTTTGGCAGTGTCTTTAATTCCTTCCGCCTGCTTTAAGTAGATGTTGGAAATCGTCAAACGGGCTTCGTAATAGGTGTCCGAAACGCGAGGATCCTGCGAATGTTTCTTCGTGAGCTGGGTCTGCATTTTGTTCGCCAGAGTATTCCAGCCCCAAATAGCAGGCTTACCGTCTTGCTTGGGATCTTTCTGGCCGGTAGTAAGGAAGTCTTTCCCGCAGCCAACCAGAGCCTTTTTCAGGTACAAAGCTGATTTTTCCGGATCCGCTGTCGATTCGCCCCATTTCTGGTAGCAGCGAACCGCTTCTGCCTGAAGGTCAATATTATTGGGAGTTTTAGAAAGAATCTCTCCCATCTTTTTGATGGCGTCCTCGTACTGCTCGCTTGTAGCAAGGCACCGAGCCAATCGTACGTCAATAATACGAGCGGTAAGCTCCGGCTTTTGGACGAACCCTTCGTTATTGACCTTTGCCAGAATATCATTGTAAGTTTTAACCGCCTTGCCAAAGAGATCTCTGGCTTTATCGGTAACGCTTTTGTTTTCAGAAACTTCGTTTTCGCCCAGAGACTGATACGTCTGAGCGACCCAGTACATTTGACCGAATTTAATATCCTCCAATTCGGAAATTCTTTGAAGGAATACTTCAAATCCCCTTTCCAGATTTTCCGCTTTTTCTTTTTGACCTTCACGGTTGAAAACTTCGAGGTTTTCTTTCAATTCCAAACCTAAAGTCAAGTAAATATTTGTAAGCTGTTCTTCTTTGGATTTGCCGTTTTCAGTCACGCTTTCCGATTTTTCAACGCGCGTATCCAGCAAATCCATAATATCCTTTGCGTCTTTAAGCTGCTCAGCTGCAACCAAAGCGTTTAACGCAACGCGCAGAGAGCGGATGTCCAACTCGTTCTTTAAAACCAGCGGAGAATCCTTTTTAACCAACGTCAAAGGACCGAACTGAGGATCGTTGAGCAGCTCAAGAGCGCCAGCGGGGTCGCCGGACTTGAGCTTTTGGTTTGCCAACGTAAATGCGGCAAAAACCAGGTTGGAAGTTGGCTCGTTGTCAGCTCCCATGCTTTTCTTCATACGGTCAATGCCGTCCTGCAAAATCTTTTGTGACGTTGTTTTATATTCCGCCAGTTTTTCTTTTGACGGTCTGACGCTCAGGTCAGCGTTCATGCCGCGAAGATAACTGTTCCAGAGCAGGTTTCCGGTGCGAATTTCACAATCCGCGCGCTTGTCGGAATCTTCTGAAATCTTCTTCATTGCGGCTTCGCCATGCTTGGTGTCGCCGATATCGATAAACGAGTCGCATACGATTGTCCAGGCGTTGTCAGACATCTCCGAACCTTTAGAGGCGGTTCGAGTCTGAATAATGCTTGCCAGTTTTGACATCTTAAGAAGCTCAAATTTTGTAGCTTCCTGAATGGCGGCGTCGCTCTTTCCATCTTTACGCATGCTCTGAACGATATTAGCGAAATGACTGCGAAGAATCTTCATTTCAAGGTCAGCCATCGTTTCGCTGATGGGGTCAGTCGAGTAGTTGCGAACGACGAAATCAGCGAGCATAACCGCTCTGTAATTGTCCTGCTTGAGGAACATCATATAAACCGCCAGATAACGGTTGGAGTTCAATTGACGCAGTTGAGAGCCGGAGATGTCAATCGGACGGCGAAATTCTGCAAGCTCATAAAGCTTGAGGAATTTTTCTCCAGCTTCGAGCATCTTCTTTTGAACTGCCGCCTTTTCTTCGTCCGTTTGTGCGGAGGCGGAAGACGTTTGAATATCAGAGATTACTTCTCGAACCTGATTAAGCTCTTTGGTTAATTCTGCATAGGTCATTTTCTCCGGAGGAACGTTTTCAACCGGACCGACAACGCCCAGCTTCGCCTTGACAGCTTTAGCATCGTCTTTAAACGGCGTTTTAGCAAGAATATCAAGGATTTCGAGCGTATTCTTGGCTAACAGAGCGTTTTGACGAGCTTTCTTTTGTTCGTCCGGCAGAGCGCTGATTTTGTCTGCGGCAACGTCGCAGCCAGCCAACAACAGCTGTTGAGTAAGCAGTTGTCCCTGACGCGCGCTGGTATAGTCTTTTTCATACCATTCAGAAAAACGAGCCAAAGCCTGATCGAGAATTTTCCCTTTCTTTTCCGGCTCTTTGTCATTCTTATACTTAACAGCAGACTGCAAGTAATACAGCAGCGCTTCGTCACGCATGGTTCGGTTGGCGGCGTTGTTGTCCAAAGTCAGCGTTTCATCGAAAATGCTCAGAGCGCCTTTGTCCATTTTGTTAGGATCTTCAAAGATGCCCTGGTCCATCATGATTCGACCTTCGCGAACTCGAGCGTACAGACCAGCAATAAACGGCGGTTCAATCGCGCCATATTTTGTGAAGATTGTATTGTACTCTTTTCGGGATTTTTCCAAAAAGTCCTTGTATTCTTTAGAACCGACAGGATAGGTTTGAGCTATTTCATAATAAGCTCCTGCAACCGCCAGCCACGCCTGGAGAAAGTCTGTTACAGCTTCATCGTACTCTTCGCCTGTTTCTTTCTTTTCATCCTTGTATTTTTTAACAACGTCTCGAGCGCGTTTTTGGTTTGCTGAAAATTCATTTTGAGCTGCGGTAAACGAATCTCGAGAGATTTTCATCCATTCGTCTCTCTGTTCCTGTTTTTTGTTGGTAGACTTTACAGACAAGTCGCGATAAATCGTACCGCGCGCCATCATCAAAGCCGCATATTGACTGGCGCATTCTCGAACGCGCGGGTGATTGGGATTTTCCTTGATGAACTTGGCAAAACTTTCATGGGCAGCGTCAATTTCTTTGAGCTGGTCGTCCTGAGACGCCTGAATGCCGGAATTGAGCATGTGAAGCCGCCCCATTTCCATGTCGTAAATGCTTTTGTATTCAGCAGGAATGGTTCCGTCCTGGTAAATTTTCTCCATATAGTAAATTGCAATGTCTGGATATCCAGATCCGCTGTCAACGTCTACAAGAGCGTTGACAAATTTTTCGGCTTGCGGCTGCGGAACGGCTGCCTGAGACGGCGCTCCAGACAAGTTAATCGCAATAAAGCATACTGCGGCAAGGACGGCGCCTGAAAC
>JAZUMX010000178.1:0-6557 GCA_045603865.1 Thermoguttaceae bacterium | reverse complement strand
GAAGTCAAGAAAGACGAACCTAAAAAGGAAGAAGTCAAGAAGGAAGAAGTCAAGAAGGACGAGCCTAAAAAGGAAGAAACCAAAAAGGAAGAACTAAAATCCAAATACGAAACCATTGAAATCAAAGCCTCAAAACTGAAGGTTGTTGAAGATTTTAGCGCCTGCATTATTCCTGAAGAAGTAACTCCAATTGCTTTGAACGTTACAGAGTGGAGCGCTTCTTTCCGCGTTTTGAGCGTTAAACCTCACGGTTCGAAAGTATCGAAGGGCGAAAGACTCATCGAATTGGATCTGGAAGCGTACGACAACGCGCTGGCGGATTTGCGCCGCAGCGTTAAAGGTCTGGAAATCACGTTCCAAAAGGCGGAAGCCGCCATTGAAGCCGCTCGCAAGAATAACGAGATTGATCTGCTTCAGGTTAAACAGGGTATCGATCGCAATAAAGAAACCTGGCAGCACTTCTGGGACGTTGAATGGCCTACCAAGCTGGAGTCTATTGAACTCAACGCTCAATTAACCAAGACGCGTCTGGACGCTCAGCGCGAAGAATTCAATCAGCTCAAAAAGATGTTTGAAGCAGACGATCTGGTTGAACACGAAGAAGAATTCCTTCTCAAACGCCAGAAGCTTGAACTGGAAATTGCGGAATTTAACTATAAAATTGCAGTCGAAAAATATAACCGCACCAAGGCTGTTGAACTTCCTCAAACCGAACAGGACAACAAGCAGAAGTACGAACGTTTGCTCTCTCTCTGGGAAGCCGCTTTGAAAGTTGCCCCGCTGGAAATCAAAGAAGCGGAATTGGAATTCGAAGGACAGAAAGTAACCTTGGAACGAGCAAAAGCCAAGTTGGCAAAGATGGAAAAGCAGCGCTCGCAGCTGGAATGCAAAGCTCCGGCAGACGGAATTTTCCTCTACGGCTCTTTTGAAAACAACAAGTACATTGGTTTTGACGTTAACAGAGTTCTCCTCAAGCCGGAAGGACTCCTCCCGCTGAAGAAAACCTTTGCCGTTATCGTTTCCGGAACGTCAGAAGCGTCAATTACCATTCCAGAAAAACTCTGGAGTTCCATGGACGTCGGGTTCAAGGGCTGGTTTACTCTCAACGCCTATCCAAACAACGAATTGATGGTTACGCTCAAATCTTATACTGACTACCCCGTCGCGGAAGGCGAATACCAGGGAACGGTCAAGATTAACGGCGATATTCCCAATACCGTTAAACTTCTGCCTGGCATGAAAGGCAAAGTCAAGCTGGTTCTCAAAGACAAGTCCAAAGCGATTACAATTCCTCAATCCGCTTTAGGACGCGAAGGCTACACGACCGATCGATTTGTTTACGTCCTCAGCGGCGACAAGGCTGTTAAGCGCGCCGTCAAGACGGGGTACACAACCGAGAAGTCCGTTGAAATTATCGACGGCCTGGAATCGGGCGAGAAAGTCGTTAAAGACTGGACGAAAGTCGAAGAATAAGGAAACAATTTGAAACGCGATCTCGCGTTTCCGAAATAAATATTATCTGGTTTATCCCGCAGTTAGACGTCATTTGACGATTACTGCGGGATTTTCTTTTAGGAAAACAAGTTGGTACTTGTTAGCTAAAATATGGTTAATTTAGGGTCATTTAGTCCCACACGGAAAACACGGATTAAACAGATTTTCACCGATTAGTTATCTTTTCCCTGAAGTCATTATTATAAATCAATGGCTTATCAAATGCTTAGAATAATAAAAATAATGAACTTATATTAATCAATCGGTGAAAATCCGTCTCATCTGTCAAATCCGTGTACGGACTGACCCGCACAAATGCTCGACGAAAATATACCAAGGACGCCCGCGTACCGGGCTGAACGAAGTCTTTTAACAGGTTTATAGAGAAGGCGACGACTTTCGTCGCCGCCCTCCTTGATCTTTTCGTTACTCTTCAGCCGGAATCTTGGCTCTAAAAAGGATCATATAGAATACCGGAACGACGAACAGCGTCAGGAACGTCGCGATAATCAGACCGAACATGATCGCGGTTGCCATGGACGAAAAGAGCGTGTCCTGCAGCAACGGAATCATGCCGACGATAACCGTCATGGCGGCAACGGTAACAGGACGAAGTCGTTCTACCGCCGCTTCGACAATAGCGTGATAAACGTCCATGCCTTTGTGCCGTTCTTCGTCAATCTGGTCCATTAAAACGACGCCGTTGCGGACCATCATGCCCAGCAAGCTCATTGCGCCGACCAGAGCCATAAATCCAAACGCCTGATGCATAACCAGCAAACCGAACGTAATGCCAATCATCGCCAGCGGGAAGGTGATTGCAATAATAATCGGCTGACGCATGCCGTTAAACAGCGCTACGACAATAATCGCCATGATTATCAACGCAATCGGCTCCTTTTTGAGAACTTCCGCCTGAGCTTTATTGGATTTCTCCAGCTGGCCGCCCCATTCGACTGTATACCCTTCCGGCAACTCGATTTTATCGATCTCTGGCTTGAGTTCATTTACAAGCTGCGTCCACTGAACGTCCTTCGGGTCAACGCCGACGGTCAGAGTTGGAACTCGGTCGCGGCGATGAATCTGCCGTTCTTCCCAGACGTACTGATTGTTTGTCGTAATCTGTCCCAGAGGAACGGATTCCATGGCGCGTCCCCAAATCGGGAGGCTGTCGAGGTTGGCGATATCGTTTCTTTCCGCTTCCGTTCCGCGAACGACAATCGGAAGAATATTGTCGCCCTCGGCGTACTGACCGACGGGAATTCCGGACGACGCCCAGCGAAGCATAACGCCCATTTCCGTTCTGGAAACGCCGGCTCTGGAGCCTTTGGGCTGAGAGTAGTTGGGAGTCCACGCCAAGGTTGGCTGACGCCAGTTCGGCTGAGGCGTGTGAGTATGCGGGTTCTTTCGCATGATGGATACAACCTGCGACGCCAGCTGACGAAGCGTCTTTTCGTTTGGTCCGCGAAGCCGCACTTCAACCTCAAACTTGGTTGTCGGTCCAAGACAATACTTCTGAGCGCGGGTAAACGCCTGCGGGAATTCCTTTTGCAGCCATTCCCCCGTTGGCTCTAAAAGATTGTCAACGTCTTTGAGCGTTTCGACGTTTACAACAAAATGCGCGTAGGACGAGTTAGGCAGCTCCGGTTCGTACGGCAGATAGAATCTCGGCGGACCGGAACCGATAAACGCAGCGACGTTTTTAACGCCCGTCTGAGATTTAAGATGTTCCTCAATCTTCTTCGCATCTTCAGACGTCTGATTGATTGACGTTCCTTCCGGAAGCCAGTAGTCAACCATAAACTGGGTTCGAACGGCGCGCGGGAAGAATATCTGCTCAACGTGCCGGAATTCAATTATTGACAGCGCCAGCAGCATGCCAATACCCAGCAAAACGATAATCTTGTGACGCAGCGACCATTCCAGCGCCGCTCTGTATCCTCGATAAACCAGACCGCCGTGCGTTCCTCCAGCAGCCGGCGCTACGTGTTTAACAAATTTGTAATACACAACCGGCGTCTGAAGCATCGCTACCAGCCAGGAGATAATAAGCGAGATGGTCAAGACCAAAAACAGGTCGCAGCAATATTCGCCCGACATGTCCTGAGACAGATAAACCGGGAGAAACGCGATAAAGCCAACGATCGTCGCTCCGAGCAGCTGATGCGCTACTCGACTCGCGCCTTCTATACAGGCTTCTTTTCGATCCATGCCTTGCTGCATTCTGACGAGAATCAAGTCGCCGACAACAACGGCGTCGTCGACCAGAATTCCCAACGCAACGATAAACGCTCCCAAAGAAACGCGGTGAAGCGTCATGCCCATTGGATAAATGACGCACATGGTCGCTAAAATTACCACCAAAAGCGAGCTTGTAATAAGTAAACCGCTGCGCCAGCCCATGGCAATCATAACGACAATCGTAACAATTATAACCGCTTCATAAAGGTTTTTCATGAAGGCGTTAATTGAAATGCGAACGTTGTCAGGCTGATAGGCGATCGTCTGGAGTTCAAATCCAACCGGGAACGTTTTGAGGATTTCATTCGCCTTCTTTCGGACGCCGTCGCCCATCTCGATAACGTTGCCGCCAGGAACGGGAGCAATTCCCAACGCGACAGAGGGAACGCCGTTGACTCGGAGAATCTTTTCTGCCGGGTCTTCATAAACCTTTTTGACTGTCGCAATATCCCTGAGTCGAATCTGTTTTGATCCCGCCTGATTTTTGGTCGAAATCGTTTGCGCCAATCCTGCCAGTTCTGAATCTTTCAATAATTGAGCCGCCTGTTTCTCCACTTGATTGGAAACCGTATCCGGAAGAATCAGGTCTTCAATTTCTTCGACGCTCTCGAAAACGCCCTGCGGAGCCAGACGAATCGTCTCGCCGTCAACGACCATTTCCCCAGCAGACATCTTTGCGTTTTGACTTTGCAGCGCTAAAACAAGCGCAGCGGGCGGGACAGCCAATTCCGCCATTTTGGCGCGGGAAACCTCGATTTCTATAATCTCTTTCTGTTCGCCCCACAGTCCTACTCGCCCAACCTGATTGACCAGCTGAAGCTCTTTTTGCAGCAGCTTCGCCTTGTCGCGCAGTTCTGAAGCGGGATAGTCGTTGGACGACAGCGCAATGACAATCCCGTAGACGTCTCCGAAATCGTCGATGACAATCGGAGCCATCGCCTCAGCGGGAAGCGTCAGTTTGGCGGTGGAGAGCTTGTTTCGTAAATTCTGCCAGATTTGCGGCAGTTTATTTGTCGGAACGGTCGACTGGATGTCAACAAAAACAATCGACTGACCGGGTTTGGAAATGGAACGGATATGATCCAGCCCCTGAAGCCGCTGAACAATTCTCTCGACTTTGTCTGTAACCTCGTTTTGAACCTGTTCTGCGCTGGCGCCGGGATACATTGTCGCAACAACAGCCGTCTTGACCGCAAACTCCGGGTCTTCCAGACGCCCCATGGAGAAATAGGAATATATCCCGCCCAGGATTATCAACACAACGCAAAACGCTACAACGTTTCGGTGATTAATTGCATATTTGGGAAGCATGGTATTAGTTGCTAGCTATTAGCTGCTAGCTATTAGCTTGATTGATTGTATTTCTAAGCGTTAATTGTTAAAGTTTGAATCAAAAATCACAAAGCTAGAAGCCAGGAGCTAGTAGCTAAAAGCTGTTTCATAACAATAGGCGTCAACTTACCGGAAGAGCCATTATTTGGCTTCTGACGATTCCAGTTTAACCTTTTGTCCGGATTCCAGGAATCGCGCGCCGGCGGAGACGATAACGTCTCCCGGCTTGAGCCCGGTTTCCACTTCAACGCCCTCTGGACGAATCTGATGAATCGTAATCGTATGGGCTGTAACCGTAGACGTGTTAGCGTCGTAAAGCATGACTTGAGCTGTATTCCCCTTGTCGGCGTCTTTGCTGTCAGCCGGCGGAGCAACCATGCTGCTTTGAGGAATTACATAATACGGGTTGTCCCGCTTGAACGCCAACGTAACGGTTGCCGCCATGTTGGGGCGAACGAGCACAAAATCCGGATCGTCGTTGTCCGGCAAGCTGACCGTCAAGGTCATTGGGTAGGACTGCCGCCCCAGCTGAATCGACGAACCGATTTCCTTGATTTTTGCCGGGAATGTTTTGCCGGGAAACGCCTCAAAGGAACACGAAAAGCGATCCTGATCGAAGTCCTTTTCTCGAATCAAAACGGATTCAGGAATACTGATGGAAACTTCAATCTGCTGCGAGTCAGACAACTCAATAATCGCCTGACCGGGAACAATAACTTCGTGATTTTCCACAAACTTCTGAACGATAACGCCGTCAAAGGGGGCTTTCAAAACGGTGTCAGCCAAGGCGTTTTTCGCCGTTTTGAGACTTGTCTTAATTCCGGCAATCTTCGCTTCCGCCGCTTCAATCTCTTCAGGACGAGCGCCGGTAGTCGCCTTTTCAAGCTGATTTTCCAGCGATTCTCTCGCGGCTTTGGCAACGTCGTAATCCATCTTGGCTTTATCGTACATGGCTTTAGACGCCGTTTGCGATTCCAGCAGGTTCGCCATTCGCTCAAACTGGACTTTCGCGGTTTCCTCTGACGATTTCGCCGCTTCCAGCTGAGACTTTAACGACGCCACGTCTTCCGCTCTCGCCCCGGTTTTCAACGCGGTATAGACGGCATTGGCTTCCGTGAGGCTGTAATCCAGACGTTCGACCGCAAGCTCGAAATCGCGCGGGTCCAGCTTCGCCAGAACGTCGTCCTGATTGATAGCGGCGCCGAGCGTCGCGTTAAGCTCGCAAAGCTCTCCCGGAATGCGGAAAGACGCCTTTGTTCGCCGCGCTTCTTTGGCGAAGCCCGGGAACGTTCGCAAGTCCGACTCGTTGGTCTGCCCAACGGTAAAAATGCGGACGATCGCTTGATCCGGTTCCGGCAATGCCACCTTTTGAAGCGATTTTTGATATTGCAAATACAGAATACTGCCGATTCCAACCAAAACCAACAGCGAAATCGCAGAACCAATTATGGCGCTTATTTTTTTCTTTTCTGACATGGCTATTAAACGCT
>JAZUMX010000177.1:0-1665 GCA_045603865.1 Thermoguttaceae bacterium | reverse complement strand
AGCAAGACGGGATGCGACTGTAACGCCGTCCCCAAAATTACGCTCTGTTACGGGGCGAGATCCAAAGACGCCTTTGCCGGGCTTGACGACTTCAAAAAGCTGGGAATCGAAATGGCTCTGACAACCGTTGACGGGACGGCGCCGGACGGCTTCGACTGCCGTCAGGGTTTCGCCACCGACCCGATGAAAGAAATCTTTGAGTCGGAACCGGCGGACGGGCTTTTCGTCTGCGCCTGCGGACCGCGCCCGATGCTTATCGCCGCGCAAAAGCTGATGAATCAGTACAACGTTCGCGGGCAGATGTCATTGGAAACGCCGATGGCGTGCGGGCTGGGAATCTGCTTTACCTGCGTCGCGAAAATCCAGGACGATTCCGGCGCGTGGGACTACAAACGCACTTGCAAAGAAGGCCCCGTTTTCGACGCCAGGCGCATTCTGTGGGACTAAACTCTCTGTGTGACAAATATTCCGAAGCGCAAAAAAGAAACGAGGACGCAAATGCGTTCTCGTTTCTTTCAGCTCGTAAGGCGTTAGCCTCTCAAATCTCAATTATCCAGCTATTTCCAGCCTTCTCCCTCGTCTTCGTCTGTGTTGAGGTCGTAGCCGTTTTCGAGGAAGAAATCCAAACGTTTCGCGACTTTCTCAATTTGAGACTTGTCGCCTTCCATCATGGAATATTCAAAAACGTTCATGATGGCGTCCATGGTTTCTCGTTCCTCTAACGTGGACTGCTCGTACTGACGTTCCGCGCGTTTAAGCAGAGCCGTCCAGCGCGCTTTGTCACGCGGAGACGGTTTGAGCTGACGAAGCCGTTCGATGCTCTCGTCAATCTCCGCCTGCGTCAGACCGCGGGTTTTCGACGCGATAATATGCTGCGTCGTCTGTTCGGTTGCGACAACAGTCGCCTCGACTTCCAAAACGCCGTTGAGGTCGTAGCTGAACCGGATGTCGATGTCCTGTCCCTTTTCGCCTTTGGGAAGGTTGCCAATGGTAAACTCGCCCAAAAAGGTGCACTGGCTGACTTTTCGGCCTTCGCCCTGATAGACTTTGACGACTACCTCCTTCTGGTCTGGATAGACGGTCGAAACCCGCTTGACCTGGCTAGACGGAATCTTTCGGTTCCGGTGAATAATCGGGAGCATGTACCCGGGCTTGAACTCGTTGCCGAATTCTCTGCTCACCTCCACGCCGAGGGTAAACGGGGCGATGTCGGTAACCGCCATGTCTTTGAGGGCTTTGTTGTCTGCATACAGTCCGCCCTGAATTGAGGCGCCGATTGCAACCACTTCGTCCGGATTGAGGCGGCATTGCGGTTCAAGGCTGAACATGTCTGCAATGAGGTTGCGAACCATCGGCATGCGCGTCGATCCGCCGACCAGAATCACCTCGTCAACGGAGCCGACGCTCCAGGAGGAATCCGCCAACACGCGATTGATCGGAACTCGGAGACGTTCCAGCAACTCGCTTGACCACATCTCGAACTGTTCTCTCCAAACTTTGAAGGAGTTTTCCGGAGTAACTTCAGCGTCAAACGCGCCGTCAAGGCTGGGGATTCTGACAATGGCGTTGTCCTGGCTGGAAATGGCAATTTTCGCCTTTTCGCATTCGTATTTAAGGCGAGAAATCATCAACGGATGTTTGAACTCCATTTCCTCAAAGCTCATA
>JAZUMX010000176.1:0-2117 GCA_045603865.1 Thermoguttaceae bacterium | reverse complement strand
TCCGACTTTACTACGCCCCCGCCGTTCGCAAGAACGTCGCGCCGTTCTGGAACAAGCTCCCTGGCATGGATTACGCCATGTCGATTCAGTCGATTCTGAAAGCCCGCGAGGACTTCGGCTGGAATCCGGGTCGTCTCTCCCTGACGGATAAGAACTGCCGTTTCTGCGTTCTGACCTCGGACGGGAAGATTGACCTCGCTGCGACCAAGGAACGTCCCGTGACCGACGCGGAGATTACCGCGTGGGAAGACACTCACGCCGATCTCTTGGCGAAGCTGAACGGCTGAGGTAACTCACCTCTGTTTCGCCCCTTAACCCTGCTACTCAACGACCAAAGCCAGCTCCTCGGAGCTGGCTTTTAACATAACCTTGACTTTTTTTGAAATGTGTGATATAATGGAACTAGTCCGTAGAGGTGTGGCTAATTACCTTTGCGTATGGTCATTAAAACCGAATCATCTCAGATACAAACCACGTATCTGAAATTTAGGAAACTAAAGGGGAGGTTTAGTTTATGTCATTCATCATCATCGTTGTCGTTGCCGCCGCAGTGTCTTTTTTGGCCTCCTGCGTGGCGGCTCATGAACTGGACCGAGCAATCGCCGCCGCCCTCAAGCGGCAGAAGAAATCGTGGAAGCGAAATAAGAATCGCCCCGCCTTTCTTCTCAAGGCCTACCTCGTTCCGACGACCCTTGTTACTCTTGCCTGCGCAGTCTGCTCTCTCCGTTTCGTGATTCCGGATTATCCTTTCTGGCTAACCTATATCACTGGCGGATTGATTGGATTCATCGCGCTGATGGTTCATTTCCATCTGTTGTCGGAGATTTCTCCGAGCGATACTCAAGGCGAAGTAGTCGCGAAAAGTCTTTACGACCTGCTCGTTGCTGCCGTCTTTGTCTTTGCTCTGATTAGCGCAGCTTCGCTGATGCCGGAAATCGCCCGATTTGCCGTTTGGATTATTCTGCTCGTTGGCGGAATTGGCATAGTTTCTTATGCTAACCAAGCCAGCCGGAGCTTGAACCGACCCGAACCAGCCCGAAAACCCGACTATGAAGAAGAGGAGGATGACTTGATATGAGAAAAATGAGTATCTTCGGGTACCTCGTCATAATCGTCGCGGTACTCGGACTGGCCTTTAACGGCCTAACTGCTGTCTCTCCGACTACCGCCAGCGGAATCGCGAGTGTCTTTGACCCCGTCGCCTACGCTGATGGTGTTCAGACCCAGGTATTTACCATTCATCTCGACGATCTCAGTGTTCGCCGCTCCGCTTACTGGACCGACGAAGAAGTTTACTTTAGTCATAATTCGCTGCCGGAAAACGACGCTCGTCGCGTTGAGGCTTCCGGCTTTAGCGATGCTTTGACTATGCCTTTCTCGACTTGGACTGACGACGATTTTGGTTTCTTCGGCTACGATTCCTTGCGAAGCGAAGTTTACGAAGAAATCAAGACCAACCCGATTTTCGCCTACGCCGTCGCGAAATATCTTTACGATAAAGAGTTGCGGACTGGCGATACTATCGGCTCCCTGAATGACGACTGGCTCGGTGATTTTATTCGTAAAGTCGAATATTATATGAGCTTCAAAGACCCCAACTCTCTGAACTATAACCAGACTCTGCCGTCCGGCTATGGTTGGGACTTCTTGATTGCTTCCGTCTCTAATAATGGCGAAGCCGTCTTGACCGACTACTATAAAGTTTTTACGGTTTATCTTCGGATGCTCCTTGATAACTTTGTAGTCATTGGGGTTTACGAAAACTGTAACGCTCGCGAATCTTGGGCGTTGAACCCGATTGAGAACGCCTCTCTGCGTCTCCCGATTCAGGTCAGCTACCTTGATTTGCTGCCGGGTTTTGTCCTCGCTTACGAGCGTAAGGACAGTTTCGGCGCGCGCTACTTCGGCCAGTCTGGAACTTACGACTGTTTTATCGGTTTTAACCGGTATGATAAGCGTCCGGTAAATCCGGAACATCCCGGGCCCCAGCCAACTAAAGTCCCGCGTAAACCGACTCCTGAACCGACTAATCCTCCGACTAACCCGCCCGAAAGAACGCCCGAGCCGACTCCGACTTGTCCGGTAATAACGCCGCCGCCAACTTGTCCCGTCGTTAC
>JAZUMX010000175.1:0-2937 GCA_045603865.1 Thermoguttaceae bacterium | reverse complement strand
GGCTACGATCCGACTTGCTGCTGGGAGCCATGGATAAAAAGTCCTCGCACGGAGCTTCGGATTCGGGCGCGTTCTGTTCGTCGTTTTCTTGTTCTAAATTATCTGAGTCGTTCATAATTTGAGGATTTATTATTGGGGGTCTGTTATTTGTTGTTATCTAACATTATCTATTTAGTCAAATATTTTGCAATCCCCCCGGGTATGATTTTTATTTTTTCGGGTTATACTATTATTAATCATTTCCATAAGAACTCAATATTAGCGGTAAGTATTCCACTAACTACTTGCCACTTTCCACTAACCACTTATCTCTATTATGAACACCCACGCCACTCCCGAGCAGTTAAAGCAGAATTTACAAGCTGTTCAAGACGAAATCGCTCAGTCCGCTCTCAAGGCGGGACGTCAGCCCGGCGACGTCCGTCTGGTCGCGGTGAGCAAATACGTTGAATATCCCGTCTGCAAAGCGCTTGTTGAACAGGGAGCGCAGGAACTGGGCGAGTCTCGTCCGCAATTGCTGGTTTCCAAGGCGAAAGCGGCGCTGGAAGACAATCTTGCTGTGAAGTGGCATCAGATCGGGCATTTGCAAACCAACAAAGTCCGAGACGTTCTGCCGTATGCCGCGCTGATTCATTCCGTAGATTCCATTCGCCTCCTGGACGCCATTTCCGAGAATCTGGAAAAACATTTTCCCGAAAAGCCGCGTCAGGACGTTTTATTGGAAGTCAACTACGAGCAGGAAGAGAACAAAACCGGGCTTGATCCGGACGCTCTTTTCGGCGTGATGGAGTATGCCTTGTCGCTGCCGCGGATTCGCGTTTGCGGTTTGATGACCATGGGCGCGCTGGGTTCGTCTCCGGAAGAGGCGCGCAAGACGTTTGCCGCCGTCCGTCAGCTGCGTGACAAACTCCAGGAAACGTTCGCCCCGGAAACGCCGTTTACAGAACTGTCGATGGGAATGAGCCACGATTTCCACGAGGCGATTCTGGAAGGCGCGACCATGGTCAGAGTTGGCTCGCGCCTGTTTGAGTAAGAGAATAAAAACGACTGTAAGAAAGGAGTGAAAGAGCAGGGCGTCCGCTTGCGTAACTCCTCACTCCTCACTCCTCATTCCTAACTCGTAAATAAATGGAGCTTAATCTATAGACTAATACTTTACTGTCGCTTCGACCGGGTGATGGTCTGAAAGGAACAGCCCGTTGAATTTCTCGGTAATAACGCGTGACGAAACCGGCTTGAGGCACGGCGACGCCCATATGAAGTCAATGCGTTTGTTGAAATTGCCTTGTCCCCAGGCGTGATACGTCTGTTCGTCTGTGTTGGGATGGAGAACGGCGTGAACGTCGATGAGCGGGACAGGCGACTTGATTTCGATTTTCTTGTTTGGGTCGGTCGACGTTAATTTTGCTCCCGCTAAATAGCGCATCGCAGGACTGTCTTTGGGGCAGTTCATGTCGCCGGTAACGAACACCGGGTCGTCATGCTTTCTCTTCGAGATGAAGTCCGCCAGAATCATTGCGCCTTCAAGTCTCGCCTTGGTTCCAATGTGGTCTAAGTGAGTATTGTAGAAATAAACCGCCTTGTCGGTCGGCTTGCCGTTTTCCAGACGAATAAAGCGACCCCAGCAAACGGTTCGAGGGCATTCGGCGTCTAACAGTTTTGAACCCGGCTTGTCAGGCGTGCGCGACAGCCAGAAAACGCCGCATTCCGATTCGTCCAACATCCAGCGGGATTTGTTGTACAGCAGCGGCGTCCCTTCGCCATGTTCTGCGCTGACGTCGCGAGAACGAAAGACCATGCCGTAGCCCGGCAAGTCGGCTTTCAGGTCGTCAACCTGGCTGAGTTCTGGTCGATTGGGAGCCAGAATCGCTTCCTGAATCCCGACAAAATCGTAATCGCCGCGTTTAATCAACTCGGCAGCGCCCGGACGACGATTTTTCCATTCTTCCGGCTGTCCGATTTCTCCGTAAGAAAGACGAATGTTAAACGTCAAAACGCGGATGTCAAACGAATCGTCTGCCTTAACCGGTTCGTCAGCTTTAATGGGCGCAGAAAACAACGCTGCGACAAGGATCAGCAAACCAAAAAGATTCTTTTTCATGATATTCAAAAAGGGTAGGGGGGAATAAAAGGCGGGAATACACACGAAAGGGAACAGAGACATAAAATCTCTGTTCCCCAAATGTTGTTTGTACAGCGTCAAAAACGCTGTAACGCGATTGTCATTCTCCGCGGAGCTTCAAGCCGTGTTCTGCCAGCTTTCCTTTGATTTCGTTCAAGCTGGTAACGCCGAAGTTTTTGCAGTCGAGAAGCTCGTCCTGAGTGCGGCGAATCAGTTCGCCAACCGTTGTAATGTTAAGACGAGCCATGCACTTGCGAGCGCGAACGGACAGGTCGAGGAACGTCAGCGGCTTGTTCATGAGCAGCTGTTCGTCCGGCGTGTACATGTCGTCGTCAATCGGAGCCGGTTCGCGATCCTGAGCTTCGCCAGCGGTCTGACCGAGAGTAAGCCCCTTCGCCTGAAGCATGTCTTTAATCTCAACCAGCGACGTCTCGCCAAAGTTTTTGCTTCCCAGCAGTTCCTGTTCTGTGAATCGGCAAAGATCTCCGAGCGTGTAAATGCCCATCTTTTTGAGCGTGTTGCGGCTGCGCACGGAAAGTTCGAAATCGGAAACCGGAGTTGCCAACAGCTGAGCGACGTGATCTCGCTTGCGCCGGGCGTCTTCGTCGAAGAATCCTTCGTCCGTTGCCTGTGTGTCCTTGAGATACAGACGAGCGCGCTCGTTGTTGGGGAACGCTTCCAGAACGCGTTCGTAGCATTTCGCCGCCTGTTCGTATTCTTCCCGATCTTCATACATCAGACCCAGGTTGATTAACGAACCAACGTGAGACGGGAACTGAATCGCCGCGCGTTTGTACAGCTGAAGAGCCGCTGCG
>JAZUMX010000174.1:0-3987 GCA_045603865.1 Thermoguttaceae bacterium | reverse complement strand
GACCCGCCAGCTTCCTATGCCGCTCCCGAGACCCTCCTCGGATCGCGAGCGAAGCCCGCCTAAGATCTTTTAAGCCGCAAAGAACGCAAAGAAATGGAAGGCGGTAACGGAATGAGCAAAGCGAATGAAGTTTCGCTTTGTTCGAAAGATGAAATACCGTATTGTCGAAGAAAGCCTCACGCAAAGTTCGCAAAGTCCGCAAAGTAATAGAAGAGTGTTACGAAGCAAATATTCAGGCGAGCCACGGGTGTAAACCCGTGGGTATAAGATCAATAACCATTGCCCCCTCGAAAGGAACAAGACAAATGATTATTATGGCTATTCCGGCGATTGTTTTTCTTTTCTTTCTGGCGCTGTTCTTCGTTTATATATTCTATTGCGCCAAATTTATCATTGCAACCTTTCCGGGCGAGCCGGTTTGGTTTAACGTTCTGAGAAACGCTATTAAAATTACAATGATTCTCTCGATTGCTTTTGTATTCTATGCGCTCTTTTTCTTCTTCTCCTATAATCCAAACGAATCTCCATTTTATAAAAACGAACATGGTACGTGTTTACATGATACTTGTTTCGATGATCGAATAATAGCCTGGATAAAAAAGGGGGCAGACGTCAACGCTCAAGATGGGGCTGGCAATACGCCGCTGCATCAACAGTCGTTCACGGAATCTCAAATACTCGTAGACAACGGCGCTGACCTGAATATTCAAAACCATCAAGGAAAGACGCCAATTCACCATCAAATTGAATATCTTGACGATTATCTTCGTCATTATGGAATAGAATCGTCTATTGACAGTATAAAGGGGTGGTCGCGTTTTATTGCCAGCAACAAGTTTGACGCCAATATCAAAGACAATAACGGCTTGTCCGTATTTGATTCGATTGTCGGCAGCAGCGCGATTAAACTATGTCCTGAAGCGGTTCACGAGATAACAATCAACGACTGCAGTTTAGCAGTCCCGACGTTTGCCTATAATTCGTCCGGGGAACTGATTTACTGTAAAGATTCAACCGGGAAAACGGTTTATTCAAAGGAAAATCCTGAGGAATCGGCAAGCGCTCCAACCGAATTCAATACAATTGACGATTTACGCCAAGCGATACATCAGAATAACTATACAATTGAATACCAGCTTTTGGGCTTTGAACCGCTCCCGAAATCCGAACCGATTTACAAAAATCCAGAGGACAGACCCAAGCCTCCCTGGATTGAGAGATTTTTGAGTCCGATTTTATACATACCATATCATTGATTAGCTCCAACAGAACCCCTAATTTGTTCGTTTCAAAAATTTTATGAAAAACCTGTTCGTCCTATTGTACTCAACCGCGATAAGCGCTATAATCAAAGCAACGTACAGCTTTTAAAACTTCGCGAACTTTGCGTGAGACATATACGGGAGCTAACGTAACCCGTTTTTGTTCGCCTAACGGCGAATGCGTAATTCCGCTCCCGTTGGTTCCGTGGGTTAAAACCCACGGCTATTAATATTGAACCGCTACGCGGTTCTAGCGGAAGATTTTTTTAATTGCCATTACCGCCTTCCATTAATTTCCTATACAAACCATGAAATACCAAACCCTATTTACGATTGCGGCGATTGCCGCGCTGAGCGCTGCGTCGGTCTGCTTTGCGGACAGCGCTCTGAAAGACTCGATTTTGAATTCCAACGACGAATCGTTTATTCTCGAAGCGATTCAGAAAGACGGGAACGCCCCGGACGACATTGACGTCAAGACGTCTGCCTGTAAACGGCTGGCGGTTTACGGAACGGCGAAGTCGGTTCCCGCCCTGTCGAAAATGCTGGCGGACGAAAAGCTCAACCATCCGGCGCGATTCGCGTTGGAGGCGATGACCTGCCCGGAATCGGACGCCGCTTTGATTGAGGGGATTAAAACCCTCGACGGCGTTTGCTGCGTTGGGTGCGTCAATTCCGCCGCAGTGAAAAAGCTGCCCGCCGCCGTCCCGGTTCTCATCGCCCGGTTTGAAAACTGTAACGACCCCGCTGTGCGCGCGGCGATTTATCGCGCTTTAAGCGTTATTGCGACGGACGACGCACAGGCGTTTCTCCTCTCGAAAGCCAGTCAGCCGGACGCGGACGCTCAGGCGGCGCGCGTTCAAGGGGAAGCCCTTCTCAATCTGGTTGTACGGTTCTGCAAAGCGGGTCAGCAAGACAAAGCGATTTCCGTTTGCGAGGCGATTCGTTCTGCAGCGTTCCCGGCGTTTATTCAGAACATGGCTCTGTACCATGAACTGCTGGCAAAGCAGTCTGACGCCGTCGCGCTGCTCAAAGAGAAACTGCAGTCGACGGACGAACGGGTTGTGAACGTCGCGTTAAAGACGATTCGGGAATTTGAACCCAAAGACGCCCCGGCGATTGTCGGCGCGATGATTGAATTCCTCCCAAGTCTGTCACAGGACATGCAGTGCCGCATTTTGTGGGCGTTGGGCGACCGTCAGGACGAAGCGTCGCAGCAGCTGACGTTCCCGGTTCTCAAAAAGTTCGCGACCGGGTCAGCGCCCCAAATGCAGCACGTTGCGATTAAGGGGCTGGGAAAAGTCGCCAAATCGCGGGCGGTGGAATCGTTCGAGTTCCTTATGTCGATTCCGCTCCCGACAGATGCGGGACAGCTTCAGGATTTTGTTGCTGAACGCAACGCAGCGTTCGTCCGTCTGGACTGCCCGGCGGTAGAAGAGGCGATTGTCCGCCAGTTCCATAAACAAAACTCCGACGTCAATCTGACGTCTCTGGTTTGGACGATTAAGCAGCTCCGCCTTCCGGTTTCGGCAGACGAGCTGATTGCTCTGATTAAACCGGGAGTGAGTTTGGAACTTCGCGCTGAGTGTCTCAAGGCGCTGGGACAGATTGTAACAATCAATCAGCTGCCTAAACTGGCGGCGGTTCTGGCGGCGGAACGTAACGACGAGCTGTCAACCGCCGTTTTGAGCGACGCCTGCGCCCGCATGCCGCAGGAACAGTGCGCGGCGAAAATCGTCGAAGCGATGGGCACGGCAAACTCTGAGGAAGATCAAATCCGAACGTTCCAGCTTCTCAAACTCATCGGCGGGAAAACCGCTCTGAACTATATTGACCAGGCGTGCCAGAATCCCGAGACAATCGACGCGGCAACGCAGATTCTGGGCAAATGGAATACGCCGGAAGACGTCAATACCGTCGCGGCTATCTGCCTGAAAGTTGCGAAGGAGTCCAAAGACAAAAAGTACGCTGTTAGAGCGATTCGCGCCTATATTCGTTTGGCGAGGCAGTTCTACATGCCCAGCAAACAGAAGTTCGACATGTGCAAAACGGCGTTCCAGACTGCAACGCGTCCGGAAGACAAGACGTTGATTTTTGAGGTGTTCAAGCGCGTTATTGAAGTCGAAAGCGCCAAACAGGCGTTCAGCTACGCCTCCGACCCGCAGTACGCAGAAGCCGCCTACGACGCCGTCGTTGCCATCGCCGCCAAATTCCAGGGCGACTCCCCCGAACTGGCGCAGATGCTCAAGGAGATTGTTCAGAAGTCCAAGGTAAAAGCAACCGTCGACGGCGCGAAGGACCAGATCAACCGCGTGTCGCTGTCACAGCAGGACGCCCCGGTGGAAATCGTCCGGGCGACCTACGGCGCAGGCGACAAAACCGTCGACGTAACGAAAAAAGTCAACGAGAAATTCTCCGGCAAACGGGGTCTGAACCTCGGCGGGTACAACGCTCTGTTCGGCGACGTCGCCCCGGGACAGTTCAAAACCCTGACGCTGGAAATCCAGTTCAAGGCGACGGGAGAAAAACGCGCGCTGACGTTCTCGGAAGACGAAATGATCCTCCTGCCGGTGAAATAATTGAAGATTTATTCCCCCTCGTAGCCCACGCCTTCAGGCGTGGGAATAAGGATAACGAAGAATATAAAAAACGTAAGAAGCGTCCCCTCGTAGCCCACGCCTTTAGGCGTGGGGTTAAGGATAACGGAGAATATAAAATTAAACGC
>JAZUMX010000173.1:0-2331 GCA_045603865.1 Thermoguttaceae bacterium | reverse complement strand
AGAAGCTAATAGCTCTTATTTTTTTCTCAACACATGTCCAAGAAAATTCGCGCTAACTTCCGTAAGAACCGCAACGCGCCGCCGCGTAAAAACGACTGGCTTCGTCAGTACGAGGAAAACGGCGGATCGACGCTGGAAAACGAGGCGTCAAGCGAACGCATCGTCGGTCGCGGCAAGCAGTCTAAAAAGCTGACCGTCAAGGGCGAGGCGCTTCAGTCGGACGCGTCTACCGGGTTTAACGTTGAACTGGAAGTCGATCTGTCTCTCTGCCGCGCCGGGCGAATTCTCTCGACTCACGGTCTGAACAGTTTCGTTTCCGACGACCTGACCGGCGACGTCTATCGATGTCAGATTCGGCGTCTGCTCAAAACGCTTTCAACCGGACAGCGCAACCCGGTCGTGGCGGGCGACCGCGTTCTGTTCAGACCGGCTCCGCAAAGCGACATAAACGAAGGGTTTATTGAACGAATCGAGCCGCGGCAAGGCGTCTTGTGCCGAACAAGCTGGAAGAAGCAGCACGTCATCGCCGCCAATATCGACCAGGCGTTTATTATCGCCTCCGCCGCCGAACCGGAAATCAAGCCGAATCTGATTGACCGCATTATTCTCAACGCCGAGAAAGTCAATCTCAAGCCGGTTGTCTGTATTAACAAAATTGACCTCGTTGACCCAGCGGCGTGTCAGCCGCTGGCGGGCGTGTACGCGTCGATGGGGCTGGACGTTCTGTTCCTGTCAACGAAAACCGGGCAGGGAATCGAGGAATTCAAACGCGCTCTGGCGGGAAAGGCGTCTGTCGTTACCGGACAAAGCGGCGTGGGGAAATCGTCGCTGCTCAACGCCGTCGACCCGACTCTTCAGTTAAGAACTCAGCAGGTCAGCGACGAAAACGAAAAGGGAAAGCATACGACCACCGCCGCGCGGCTGTATAAAATTAACGCCTCCGACTCTGTTACATCTTACGTTCTCGACACGCCCGGCATCCGCTCGTTCCATCTCTGGGACGTCATTCCGGAAGAGGTCGCCGGGTTCTATCGGGACATTCGCCCGTTTGTCAGCCAATGCCAGTTTGACGACTGTACGCATACCCACGAAACCGGCTGCGCTGTCAAAGCCGCTGTCGGAAACGGTCTTATCGACGCCCGCCGGTACGATTCTTACTGCCAGATTTTCGCCGGAGAACTGGAAGAAGAGGAAGAGGAAAACAAATAAACGGACCGCGTTTTTGTCAAATTCTTGTTTTTGACAAAATATCTTCATACCAAAATGGCATTAAATCAATATCTTGCGTTTTTGAATGACAACATTGTGTTTTATTTATTCAGAATGGGGATAAAGCGTCATTTCTAATTGCATAACAAATCAACACTTAAAAGAAATCTGCAAAAACTTTATAAAATTTCCGTTCCCCCCCTTGCGAATTATCCGATATTAGTAATAATAATTATTAAATTTAATTTGTTTCAGGTTATCTTTAACCTGCAAGTTACAATTGGTAAACGATGAGACTGTCATTTGATCTCCCAAATCGTTTACGTAGTCAGATACAAAACCAATTTGTCGCAAATTACCACCTGGCTTTACCCGGAATATTAGAAGTTGGTTTGACAGGACTACACTCCTAAATCTTTTTATTATGGGGCGTTGTCTTGTATGCTATTCTAAACCCCGTGGTAAGGGCGCGATAATAGCTGCAGGTTCAACGCTCCTCTTTCTTTAAGCAACATATCTTTCTTTAAGCAGCAGACGGGTATACTACAGTTGTTCCTTACAATACAATGCTATTGTTCATCTTATGCATGGAGTGTAAATTACGAGCACAAGTTTGCAATCCAGATTAGTAATAACGATTTTTACAAACTTCTGCGCTCTGCAAGGGGAAATTCGTTCACAACATTCTCTCCATTATCGTCTTTCAATAACCCCGTCCCACCCTCTTGGGAAGTTTTTTCAAGTTTAATTTAGAGGGGAAAACCTTAGTACTATCGAAAATATAAGCGACCAACGGGAGCGAATATCGGCAAACGCGCGGAAGCGCGGATTGGGAGCGGCGCCTCGCCGCCCGCCCACTTGTATCCCGAATTAATTTTCTGTATAATATTCTGTCAGTTAGAGTATAACTTTATTTTTTGCATTTACAGAAAGGGGTTCCGGTTATGAGAACGCGTATGATTTACGGGATTGCAGCGGCGATTGCTGCGCTGAACGTTTGTTTTGGGTCGCTGGGGTTGTGTAACAGTATCGATTCCGCGCCGAGCGTCAAGGACGTTGTTACAGTCGAATTTGCGTCGGCGGAAGACGCGGCAAAGGCGACTCTGACGCCAACGGCGCTGC
>JAZUMX010000172.1:0-4206 GCA_045603865.1 Thermoguttaceae bacterium | reverse complement strand
GATCCAGATACTTCTTCACGCCGTTGAGAACGATGAACATTTCCATGTGAGTCGTGGCGCCGGAACCGTTGATAATAACGACGACTTTGTCGCCCGCTTTAGCGTCGACGGCTTGCAGAAGCTGTTCCGCCATGATCTGAGCGGTTTCGTCAGCGGTCTTGATCTTGCAGCGTCCTCCGCCGCCTTCTCCGTGCTGACCCATGCCGATTTCCATTTCGTCGTCTGCCAGGGTGGCGATTTCCTGTCCGGTGGCGGGGTGAGTGGCTCCGCGCATTGCAACTGCCAAAGTCGCCATGTTGTCGTTGAACTTGTTGGCAACGCGGCAGACTTCGTCCAGATTCCAGCCGCGTTCAGCCGCAGCGCCGGCAATCTTCGCCAGAGGAATGCATCCAACCAGACCGCGGCGATCTGCCATCGGAGCGCCCAGACCGGCGGAAATGTCTTCGTGAGTGTTGATGGAACGGACGTTAAGTCCTTCTTCTTCCGCCATTTCCATAGCCATGTCGCCGCTCATGACGTCGCCGGCGTGGTTAAGAACGATCAACAGCGTACCAGCTTCCCGATTCATCTTTTCCAAAGCCTTGTAGACGTTCGGTCCGCCTGGCGCGGCAAAGATGTCGCCAGCGACGGAAACGTCAAGCATGCCGTATCCGACGAAACCGCTGATTGCGGGTTCGTGTCCGGTTCCGCCCATCGAAACGATGGCGACCTTGTCGGTCGACTTCGGATTGGCGCGGCAGACCAGTTTCTGATCTACGACAATCTTGTCCGGGAACGCGATCTGCATGCCGGCTAAAAGTTCAGTGGTCAAATTTTCGGGGTCGTTGATGAATTTCTTCATTACCATAACAGGAAATCTCCAATTAAAAATATGGGTGAATTATAAAACATTCTTTTTCTACATTCTAATATTCTACTTGAATTGCAAATTCGTTGCAAGCCCTCGGACGCTTCAAAAATAAAAAAATAACGGAAATTTTAATAAACGCTCGAAGCCCTAGCCGTTAGCTTCTGACGATTTTTTAAGCCATTCCTCTATTGCGTCTGCCATCTCGTCGAGCGATTCAAATCGATTAGAAGGAACAAGCGTCATGGCGCGCTTGGCAATAGCAAGCAAATCCGGTGAAGAATCTTGTTCGTCCAGCATGTCAAAAAACGTTTTTCCCAGCGAGTACTGATCAACTTTAGGCGAAATCGCCTCCGGACCTGGTTGAACTACCAGACATTCCGGAGCCATGTATTTCATTGTCCCGCCGCTGGGTGGTACGTCGGGAGCGCTTTCTCCCCCAGCAAGGTCAAAGTCGGAAAGCCGTACTTCGCCGGATTTGGTAAGAAGAATATTTGCCGGTTTAATGTCTCGATGAATAACCCCTTGAGAATGCGCATACGCCAGCCCGCGAGCCGACTGCAGAATAATCAAAGCCGCCGCCTGGTCAGGCGTTTTGCCGGGAAAGAGCGTTTTCCAGTTGGTTTTATCCAAACTGGAACCGTCAACAAATTCCATAACGGTGTAAACGACGTCGTCCTGCGTTCCCGTATCGTAAAAAGCAATGATGTTTTCGTGATGAAGTTTTTTCAGGATTTCAGCCTCTCTGACGGCTTGAGGCATCCGATGAACTTTCAGCGCCGCAGGACGGTTGGCGACGGCGTCGAATACTTCGTAAATCGCGCTCATGCCGCCATGTCCAATCTCACGAATTACCTTGTACGCCCCGATTTGCTCCGGGATATTGGGAAGTTCAGGAGCCATCGCCACCGTCTCATCCGAATTCGATATTTGAATGCCTTCCAGCATAAGAACCATCGGAAGAATATCTTTGAGTTCTTCTTCATGCTTCGGAAATCGAGCGGCGAATGAATCAATCGAAACATCCTCTCCAGAGCGAACCGCCTGTATAAACAGATCTATAATGTCTGGAAGGTTCATGGTTTATATCTCGAAATTTTCACGAACAAATCTTTGAATCGTTTAAGAGCCCGAGAATAACGCATCTTGGCAGCGTCAAGAGTAACATTCATAATTGCAGCGCACTCATCGTATTCCATCTGCTCAAAATGGCGCAAAATAATGATATCCCTGTAGTCTGGCGACAGTTCATTGAGAACTTTGCGTACAAGATTCACGACTTCGGAGCGCAAAAACTTTTGGCTGGGAGAGGTTATCGCGCTAGCCAAAATGACAAACAAATCATCTTTAGATTCGTCATTGCTATTATAGATTTCTTTATTGATATCGCGTTTGTCGGCGCCATAATAACGCGCCTTGTCAACGATCGTTTGCAAAGCAATGGTTCTCAGCTTGACAATCAAAGGGATTTCCGGATTATCGTTGAGATAATCCAGACGGTCATAAGCGTCAAGAAAAACCTCTTGAAGAATGTCTTCAACCGGCATGTACCTTTTAAGCCAGTCGGGCTCATGCCAGGAAATAACTTTCATCAAACGTTCTTGATTCTGATGGATAGCGTTCCCCAATACGGTTTTTTGAATCAATTGTTTTTCTTCCATAGTTTTTCCCTTTACAGATTCATTCTCATAATTTTAATAAGATTATTTTATCATATCGAGAATACGTTGTCAAGAAGCTGAAAAGAAAAAAATACAAAAATGCCTTGCTATGACAAGCAAGGCGGAAGAATACCTCAGGTAGGATTCGAACCTATAACCCTCGGTTCCGAAGACCGATGCGCTATCCAATTGCGCCACTGAGGCATATTTATTACGCTTATTTTAGCCGATTTCCCATTTCCTGCAAGGAGGGGTCAAAAACGTTTTTCCATGATGAGATTTAATTTGGGGACGCTCTTTATAACGGCAGAAAAGAATTCCCCTTCCCCGTCAACGCGTCCAAATTACAGAAGTTCCGTTTTTTCTTGCCTAACAGGGCAAGAAGTTTAAAATCGATGTTGCATTGTTTTCGTTTTTTGGTAAAATAGGGAATCAATTCAATATATTTATTAACCCCCACCCTAATAGACAAAACTATGATTCGAGTATACAACACGCTCAGTCGTCAAAAGGAAGATTTCGTACCCGTCCAAACGCCCACCGGCGAGAAACGTCCTGTCGGAATGTATTTGTGCGGTCCGACGGTTTATAAGCCCAGCCACATCGGGCACATGGTCGGTCCGGTTATTTTTGACTGCGTCAAACGATACCTCACCTACAGCGGGTACGACGTTACGTTCGTTGTCAACATTACCGACGTAGACGACAAGCTCATCAACGAGTCCAACGCCCGCCACATGGCGATGGCTGACCTGGCGGCGGAAATGACCCAGGATTACCTGTCGAACATTCAGGCGCTGGGAGTTACGACCATCGACCATTTCCCCCACGCGACGGAGTACATCCCTCAGATTATCAAATTCGTTCAGGATTTGATCGACAAGGGATTCGCTTACGAGTCCGACGGCGACGTTTACTACGACGTCGCGCAGTTCGCCGGATACGGGAAGCTGTCGCACCGTTCCGTCGAGCAGATGCTGGGCGAAGGCGGTTCCACTGCGGAGAGAAAACACTCTGCGGCGGACTTCGCATTGTGGAAAAGCGCGAAGCCGGGCGAACCGTCCTGGGAATCCCCCTGGGGACCGGGCAGACCGGGCTGGCATATTGAATGTTCCGTCATGGGATCCTGCCTGTTGGGAGACACGTTCGACATTCACGGCGGCGGGCTGGACCTGGCGTTCCCGCACCACGAAAACGAGATCGCTCAATCGGAAGCGCGAAGCGGCAAGCCGTATGTCAAATACTGGATGCACAACGGTCTGATGCAGGCGTCGGACGAAATCGGAAAAGTCGGCGGTCGCAAGACCAAGGCGGCAGACGCACCGGAAGCCAAAGAAGGCGATATCGCGTCACAGGAAGCCGGTAAAATCAGCAAGTCCAAAGGCTCTGTCCCCTTCCGCGACATGCTCAAAACATTTGCCGGCGAGACGATTCGTTTCTTCCTGCTGTCAACTCATTATAGACGTCCGATTGACTATTCCGTCCGACGCATTGAAGAAGTCCAAACCGGCTTGGAAGCGTTCTATCGATTCTTCAAACGCTTTGACCGCGTAACCGGAACGAAATTCTATCAGACGGAATTCGCCAAAACCCGCGACGCCGGCGAGTTCGATCCGGGTCAGTCGGAATTGCTGCAATCGGTCGCGCAAAGCCGCAAGACGTTCCTCGACGCCATGGACGACGACTTCAACACCGGCG
>JAZUMX010000171.1:0-1609 GCA_045603865.1 Thermoguttaceae bacterium | reverse complement strand
GCGTTTCCGACTACATCACCTACCACAAGTGCGTTATCGCCAACGACGGAAAGAAATACACCCCGGCTCTGGAAGGCGCGACAAACGGTCTGGTTTCCCTGGAATCCTACACGGACGGAAAGTCCAACACAATCAACTATCATGAACTTTCCGGTCTGCCGAACTACTACTGGCTCAATAAGAAAACCGGTACGATGGCAGCGAACGAAGATTCCAAATTCTCCTGGATTTCCGGCTGCTCGACTCCGGCGGGGAACTACACCGGCTCGGGTTTAACCGCATGGTTCTGGATTACGGACAGCTCCACAAGCCAGCCGGAAGGCGCGGCTGATTCCGGCTACGGCTGGAAGAAATTCGGATCCATCAACGGAACCGCTGGCGTTGTCGGAAGAATTATCAATATTACCAACACCGCCAACACGCCGTATTCATTCCACCCGGGAGGCTGCAACGCGGGCTTTGCCGATGGCAGCGTCAAGTTCATCAACGAACTGATCGTTCCCACGATTTATCAGTACATGACCGCCAAAGACGACGGCGCGCCCCTCATTGCCGAAAACTGCGTCAACATGGTTAAATGGTCGACTGACTGGAAAGATTCAGCTACCAACGAATTCCCGGACGGTACAAAATAACGCTTATAACGTTTTCTTTCTAAAACGTTTTTTGAAATGAGGGGTCAAATTTGGTTGACCCCTCTTGCATTCCTTTACGTAATGTTATATACTAACAGTCGGATAATCAGCATTATTCTTTAGAAAGGATTTGTATATCATGGCAGAATTACCTGAATATCAACCTACCGAATTCCTTAAGGTTTCAGACCTCGTTGCGTCCGACAGCCTGGACTGGGACTATTTCTATCGTCAAGGAACCCCGTCCTGGGACACAGGCAAACCGGAACCCTGTTTTTTTGACATGCTCAAAAAACACAACATCCGATCTGGAACCGTTCTGGAAATTGGCTGCGGTTCCGGCGCGGACGCCTGTTTGATGTCCGCTCTGAAATTTGAAGTTACTGCAATTGACGTCGCCTCAATGGCAATCGATCGGGCGCATCTTCTGGCAGACAAATACCATCAGAAACTGCGAATCGTTCACGGAGACGTGTTCCCGTTTTCAGAACGCTGCGGAACGTTTGATCTCGTTTACGACATCGGGTTTTATCACTATATTCGAGATCACAAGCTCAGAGAATTCCTCGATTTGCTTTGGAGAACGACGCACAGCGGTTCGTACTATTACACGCTTTGCGCTTCCGCTGAAAACGCGCTGCCGGAATTTGAGCTGGAGAAAACGGCCCACGACCCAATGCCAAAGGTCGCTCCGCCGCCGGTTTACGAAGACGAAATCCGCATGGAACTGGGGCGTCTGTTTGAAACTATCGACATTCAGCCGGCGTTCATGCAGACCCGCGAATGTATTGACTATCCCGCCTGGTCGTGCTTGTTCAGACGTCCGTAGTCTATTGAGGAAGCGCCAGAAATGAAAGATGACGAAGTGAGTTGCGCCATCATGGCTCCCGCCGGCGGTCCGGACGCTTTCAATGCAGCGATAAAAGCCGGCGCGGACGAAATCTATATGGGCGCCGCCGGGTACGGAGCGCGGC
>JAZUMX010000170.1:0-5275 GCA_045603865.1 Thermoguttaceae bacterium | reverse complement strand
TATTCCCCATTCCCTATTCCCTGATTGCGGCGTAAGCCGCACCGCTTTTGGTCGTTCAAACCAGGAGTAGTTAAGACCATAGCGCAGCGACAGTTCGTCCATGGCTTTCCAGAACTGAGTTGATTTAGGAGGTTCAATCGGCGCGTCGAGCAGCTGACCGTCCAGACGTTTGAAGTCAATCGGGTTTCCCGTTTTCTTTTCCGCCGCTTCCAGCCAGGCGCGAAGCGAACTGGTCGGGAGGCTGTCAACCGAAGACGGTTCTAAAAACTCTACCGCGCTCCGTTCGTCCCACGCTCTGCGAATTCGGTCAATTCGACGCTTGACGTCAGCGGGAAGCCCTGCCTGATTTGCGTCCGGCAAAACGACGCCGGACTCCGGTCCCAGTTCGATAAGCTGTTTTTCCGCCCGATCTCTCTGAGCGGGAATCGGCGACTGCAATTGCGCTGACCAGTCCTCCGCCAAAACAGTCGAGGAAAAAAGCAGAACGATTAGGATTAGGGAGTGTTTCATGACATTTATATTGTTAAGAATCAGGAATTCCTAATTATCAATACGCCGATACTTTTCCAAGAGTTCAAGCGTCGCCTTGAAATCGTCCGGCAGCGGGGCGGAAACGTCCATCAACTGACCGGTTTCCGGATGATGAAACTGAATGCGCCGGGCGTGCAAAGCCTGTCTGGCAAGAACAGGGGAAACTGCAGGAGAATCTTTACTACTGCCTACTGTCTCTTGCCTGTTGCCTATAACGTCTTCGCCAATCTCGGCTCTTCCGCCGTAAAGACGATCGCACAGAATTGGGAAACCCGCGTGCATAAAATGAATGCGAATTTGATGCGTCCGCCCGGTTTTGGGCATAGCTTTGATATACGTAAACCCTTTGTATCGCCGAAGAACCTCGTAAAACGTTTGAGCGGGCTTGGCGTCAGCGCATTCAAAGCGAATCGCCATCTTTTCGGATTGGTGCGGATGCGGACCGATGGGGGCGTCGATAACGTCTCGGTCCCGCGGCGGAGCGCCGGAACAGATCGCGACGTACTCTTTGTGAATCTCCCGCTGGGCGAATTGTTCCGCCAGCTTCATGTGGGCGAAATCCGTCTTGGCGATGACAATAACGCCCGACGTGTCCCGGTCAAGACGGTGAACGACGCCCGGTCGGGCTGCGCCGCGCACCTGAGACAGATTGTTCTGAAAATGAAACGCCAGCGCGCCAACGAGCGTTCCCGCCCAATGTCCCCGCGACGGATGAACGACCATGCCAGCCGGCTTGTTGATAACCGCCAGCGAATCGTCTTCGTAGAGAATATCCAGCGGAATTTCTTCCGGTACGGGAGCAGAGCGGGGCAGATCGGGCAGAGTAAAAGCAATCTCTTGCCCCGGCTTGATTCGAAATGCGGGTTTGGCAAGCCCCGGTTTACTGTCAATAACGGCTCCGCCAGAGGAAATCGCCTGCCGAATTGTAACGCGGCTGTACCGCGGCAGCAGCCCCGCCAGCCAGGCGTCCAAACGCATTCCCGACGACTCGGCGTCAACAGTAAAAGTCGCTGTCTCCCCCGGTTGAAGCGTTTCTAATTCCGGAATCCCCGACAACTGCGAATCCTCCGGCAAAAAACCTTCCTCGTCAAGTCTATCGTTGTCCAACATGGTTAAATTTGAATTCTATATATGGAGACCGCGCGGATTTCCTGTGAGTTTATTGTTTTGGCGAAAGGAAGAGGGAGAAATCCTGTATCCCTTCGCCTTTGACGGCGCCAGTTTGAGTGTTGTAGTAAATGGTTGAGCTGGACGCCTGGTTGTAACGACCGCCGAGGACTTTTTGATAAAACAGTTTGACGGGTTTTGAATCGGAGCCCTCAAGGGTCATCATCCCTCTTTTTCCTTCAAAGGTTATTCTATCGGCGTCAGCGTTGTAATTCAAGCCCTCTAACTTGACGCCGCCGGAGCCGATAAAACTGAAATTGCGAGACGCCGAGGCGACGTCCCCCGTGCGGCTGGCGCCAGGGCGAGATTCTGCGTCTGCTCCCGTTTCTTTGGCGCCGCCTGCTTTGTCTAACTCTAAACTTCCCAAGTCCGCCTGGATTTCCATCTGGTTGCATTTGAGCGTAAACGCCTGCGGCGGCAAATCTTTAATACTTGTGGTTTTAATCCGTTTTCCGATTTTGTCAATTGGGTAGTAAACCGTCTGAACGTACCCGGAAAAGGTAAACGTCTGGAGCGACCGCGTGTCAAAAGAACCTTCAAGACGTTTCTGGAAATCGACGTTCAAATTCATCAGAGAATGGGGCGAAGGGAGCAGGGAATGAGCTCGCGACGTTGAATTCGCATCCGCGGAATCACTATTCTCAGCGACCTGTTCACTGTTTCCTGAATCGCCTTCCTGCGCTTCGCCGGCTATTTTTCGCTGCGTCATGGCGCTGCCGGGACCTTCGGCGACAAACGTCTGTTTTTTCATGTCGATCGTCATCTTCGAGGCTGTCAGGCAGTCCATTGCAACGGTAACGCCGTTTTCTGCTGTAGCGTTTTCCAGCGTGACGGAATTATTGAGTACAACGAATCGGACGTCAAGCGTTTTTTGATCTTCCGACGAGAGGTTTTGAAAGTCAACCTTTTTGTTCAGAACAATAGATAACGCTTCACACTGGGCGAACTGCATGCCATGCTCCAAGGTAACGGACCCAGAAAAGGTTAACGTGTCATTTTGGAAATCCATGCTTTCTGTCCAGCGGATCTTGGCTTCCATGACGGATGCGTTAGCGGGGAGAGACGGCGAGGCTGGAGAAGCGCTATTCCCTGTTCCCTGTTCCGCGCTGCCTGAAAACTCCGCTCTGCCGCCGGAATCAATCCAGATTCGGTTTGTTCCCCGGTTAATATTAATTGCCGTTCCGGTTAATAATGCGTTGTTATATCGAATCATTGCCGGCTGTCCGATTAAAGACGCCGTTGCCGAAGGGAGCGTTATATTAAACGCCTGAATCAGAGAACCGCTCATTTCCAGTTTGCTGTTGTCATCGCCGTTTTGGACAATTCGAACGTTGTCTTTGAGCGCCAGTTCACTGATTTGAAACGGCTCCTGCCCGAGAATAATCTTTCCCTGCAGCAGATCGCCGGTAACAACGTAGGCGTTATTTAATTTGGAATTCGAAATGAGGAATGAATCCTCGCTATTTTCCAATTGCGACCCTGGGGAGCGCTTTGCAGCTTCCAACGCCGCATTTTTTATGTCTGTTTTCTCTTGAATATTTGAACCGTCAAACCAAAGCTGCAGAGTTTTCACCTTTGCCATAATCGGTTTTGATTTCATTATGACGTTGTTTTTTGCCTGCATTCGCGATAACGTCATTTTTCCCAAACCGTTTGATTGAGACGCATCCTCCGTTTTGGTCAACCAGAAGAAGATGTCGTCTGCTGAAACAGCGGCTTCCGAAACTTTATTGTTTTCCATTTCCAGCCATGCGCCGCCTTGAAGCGAGACGATGCTTTCCGATGGATCATTTTGATCCGGCTCCAGATGAAGACGGTCTGACCATCGGGCGCGAATCTGTTTACCGTCCTGTTCCATCTGAGAGCTTATCCAGCCAGGGCAATTACATTCCAGCGTTCCCAGAGCTCCGTTTTCTCCGACAAAATAAATCAAATTTTGAGCTGAGATCATATTGTTTTTATAATGAATCTCGCACTGGCGACTTGCAGAGTCGAGTTCAAAACTGAGCGGAGACAGATTGACCGTGAGCCTGCCTGCATGGATTTTCGTTTCGTATTCGGGAGCTTCCACAACGACCTGCGGACCAGACGCTTCAAGTCTTACGAGTTGTAAATTCCATTCGTCAAATGAAGCTTCAGAATCATTTTGGGAAGATTCATCGTCCGTTTTCCGATCGGAATCGCTTTGATTTATTGATGAAAAAAATAAATTCAGAGATTGGCAGCGAATGGAATTGGGAGCCTTGTTTGAAACGGTCTGAATCAGGGAAACGTTTTGTTCAAAAGATGCACATTTGTCCAGAGCGTTAAACGAGAACTCCCCATCGCAATGCAGTTCTATTGGCGCGGCGAGCAGGTTGGTTTTATCGTTCTGTCCGTTCGATTCTTTTTTAATCGGAGGTACAATTGTCAACCGCTGCAGTTTTTCCAATGTAACATTTTCGACTATTTGCGAGATGAAGCCGGAATCTGTATCGTAACTTTGGGTTTCCAACAGTCCCTGATTGATAAGCTGAATCTTCATTCCCGAGCCGACGCCCTGCGTTCGTCCATATTTAAAATAGACGTTGGCGTTTGTCGAAATGAGATCTCTGTCAATATTGAAATCTCGCGTTCTCACACTGAGCGTTTCGTCGTCGCCTTTGCTTATCACCTGAATTTCATCGGTTATCGTACCGGTTAAAATGCGATTGTCGTCCAGACCGTGAGAAACGGGCTTTTCAAGAGTAATCGTAATGTCTCCCAAGCATCGAATTATAATCGCATTGTTCGGTTTATCGGGATTGGCAACGACAACAGTGCATTTATTGACTTGAATTGTTTCCGGGTTTATTATTTTATAGTCTCCAATAAAGAAATGATAGTTATTATAATTGAGTTGCCTGTAACTGAAATTTTCCCAGTCGTTTGGCTGAAACAGAGACATAATCTGCCGCTTTGATATATCCGGAATGTTATGATTCTGATCTTCCTTTTGATATTTGGAATCGGGTTCAAGAATTGGCGCAATGAAAAAACAATATAAAACTGTTACTATGGATAATAGAAGAATTGTCGTCAGAATCCTGGTGGCTTTTTTCATTTGCTTTCAGGCGGGAAAAGGGTTGTTTCCTTATAATAACCAGCGTTGTCTGATTATGCTGATTCCTTTTTTTGTGGAGCGTAAAGTTTAATGAGCAGGTTGGGCGAATCGTCCTGCGTCGGAACGTTTGAAACGTTTTGGGATTTGACGCAGTACATCTTTGAGAAGAAGCCGGGCACGTCTGTGATGTCAACCAGCCCGACGGGGCGTCCTGAAAGGTCGATAACCGGCAATTCGCTGATTTTTCGTTCCGACATCAAATCAATCGCGTCCATCGCCATCGACTCTGAACGCACCGCCCAGGGTCGCTTTGTCATGTACGAAGAAATCGGTTCGTCCAGAGGAACGTCTCCCTGTTCGAACAATCGCGCCAGGTCGGAGTCTGTAAAAACGCCAGTCAGCGCGCCGTCGCCGTTGACAAGCATAATCGCGCCCGTTCGACGTCCTGGCAGCATTGTTTTGACAAAAACCTCACGAATGCTCAGGGAATCGTTT
>JAZUMX010000169.1:0-5434 GCA_045603865.1 Thermoguttaceae bacterium | reverse complement strand
TGCGGCGCCCAACGCCGCCTCCTTGTCCAATGTCTAATCGGAAAACGTATGAGGAATTGAAATCCCTCCTATTGCCTACTGCCTATTGCCTCCTGACTATTATCAATTCGACGCGGAGTTTTTCTTTTCCTGGGCTTCGAGGTATTTTTCCGCCTGGTCGGCGTACTTGTACACCTTAGAGTTCCCGCTGACCTGAGCGGCGGTCTTCGCCAGAGGAATAATCTGCTTTGCTTCGTCGAACCGGTTGTTTTCTCCGCAGTCAAAGAGAAGTTTTCCCGCGGCAGCGGCGATGTCTCTGCATGCGTCCGGGTCTGACGGGTCGGCGTTGGCGGCGGTAACAAGTTCGTATCGCTGACGGAACGTTCTGGTTTTGAAAACTTTTTCTTTCTGTTCCAAAACGTCGTATCGAGGCGAAATCTGAATAAGGTCTTTGACCTGTTTTTCCGCCACCTTAAAGCACGCCATTTTTTGACCAGGGGTCAACGCCTTGTTTTTAGACGCCATCTGAATGAGCTGATTCGACAGCTTGACCTTCGCTTGAGGCGTATCGGCGTTTTCAATAAATTTGCCAAATTTGTTGTTGACGAATTCCATGCCTTTTTCAACTTCTTCTTCTGTCGGAACAGACAATCGTTTGTCCGGACCGCGCTGAATAATCGGCGGAACGCGAGGAACGTCCAGTTCTTCCATCATTTGTGAACTCATGCCTGCCGCCTTCCATAGTCTCTCTGCCAGAGCTCTGTCTCCTTTGGGATGGAACGCTTCAAAGGTTCCAAAAACCGCCTGATTGTCTTTGTTGGCGTTGTACGATTTTCCCACCAGAATCCGAACGAACTTCGGCGACAGCTGATTTATCAAGTACGTTTTATTGACGCCCTGAGAACGAACGGTAATATGATCCTTTTTCATTTCGACGATCTTAACGAACTCCGTCTCAGAGAGCTTGATTTCGTCCAGCTGGTTATTGGCGCAGAAGTTGGACATCGCGCTGAGATAGTCTTCAATGAGGTTAATGCACTCGTCCAGACGGGCGATTTCGGTTTTTTGGTATCGATCCGTCGCATGTTTAAGAGCGTCTTTCAAGGAAGCGCGCGCCATTTCCGGGTTCATGCCTGCCAGATATCCGCGAACGTCTTCAACGGCGTTGTCATACGCCTCGACATTCGCCAGCGCAGCGCCTGCCCAGCAGAACGCGACCGCAGCGAACAACATCGTCAATAATTTATTGCCCATTTGCATAATATTATCCTTTCAAAATGGTTGAGGTATATCTTTCAATATCATAACTGTTAATAATGTATATTGTAGTCAAGAATTATAATATGTCAAGTTGGGAGAGGGAAATATTTCGACCTGACGCGAACGTCAGCCAGAGTTTTCCCTATATAAATACAGACGTTATACGGTTCTGTCTTGTTCCCATAAAATGGAAATTTGACAGAAATACTCGTTATGCGCTTATTAAGAGGAAACTTTTTTTCGACGCCAGACGTCTATAATTCAAGAAACAAAAAAAGCGTCGCATTGAACTCCATTTCAACCGACGCGTATAATCTGTCCTATCCCCGGGGGGGAAGATAAAGCATCCTTCTTTAAAATCAGACAAATTACGTTGTGGAATATCTTTTACGCTTTTCAAGCTCCAAAGGAGTTTTCAAACTGATGACAATCTAAATTAACATCAAAAAGACCATTCCATTTCCTGATTTTTAAATTTTATCAATTGCATCCGTGCTTACAATAAAATCATTGGCTCTAAGATACCCCAAAACCCAAATTCCGTCAATACGAATTTTTTTCGCAGAACAGTTTTTTTTCCTATCAAAACCAAGCGCAGCCATTTTATTCTTTCCCCCTCAAATCCTCATTTATCACAAGACGTCTATATCCTGCAACCGCTACATTAGACACCCCCAATATCTTGATATAAAAATTTAGATGATAAAATGGAGAATTTTATTCTTCCTTAAATTAACGCCCAAAAAAATTTTAAAAATTTTTTTTCATGGGCAAAAAATTCTCGAATATACGCCACCGGAAAAGATTACTTATTTTATCTTCTTGACGCATCTTGTTACAAAGTGAATTTTTGAAGGGTTCTTAAGTTGTGAAGGAGAATGTGTCGATTGAAAAACAGAATTTTTATTTTGAAAGGCGATAATATGTTTAAACGAACAACCGTTTTGACCAGTCAGACCCCGTTTCACTACTTCAGTTTTGAGGATGGATACTATCCAACCAAAGCAACGGAAGCGGCGTTAAAATCGCTTGTGCGGTGCGTCAGGCGACGCGAGGGGACAGCTATCATTCTAGGCGCAACCGGGACAGGAAAATCCCTGTTATGCACGATTCTGGCTAACGCGTTAGTCGACGACATGTACGCTATTACCATCAATAATACAAACGGCTGCACGCCCAAAGCTCTTTATCAATCCATTCTCTTTGAACTGGAACGCCCATATTTGGGCTTGGATGAAAACGAAATGCGCCTTTCCGTTCTGGATATTCTTACCGACCCGGCTCGATATCCGGCGGGACTGGCTTTGATTATTGACGAAGCGCATAATCTGCCCCAGGAAACGTTAGAAGAAATCCGTCAGTTAAGCAACGGGCGCACTCGCCGCGTCAGCGGGTTGTCCGTCGTTCTCTGCGGCGATTTGCGGCTGGAAGAGAATCTGTCACATCCTCGTCTGGAAAGCTTTCAGCAGCGCATTTCCACCCGGGTTTGTCTGGATCCGTGGTCGAAAAAAGAGGTTGCGTCGTATATTACAACGCGCCTAAAGGCGTTCAAAGATAAAGTTCCGCCGCGATCGGTTGACCGCATTCGGAAGTTTTCCGTTGAAGCCTGTGACGCCGTTTACACCGCCACCGGAGGAGTGCAGCGTCTGGTTTCTCAGCTGTGCGATCAAGCGTACCTTGCAGCCGTCGAGCTGAAGCGTCTGGTTATCGAAGCGGACTTTATCCAGTCCGTTTGGGCGCAGATTCAGTCTCTGCCAGACCCGGCTCAGGACAGCTTTAACAACTCTTCCAATAACGAATCCTGCATAGAATTCGGTTCTCTGGACGACGATTCAGACTGGAAATCGGCGGGCGACGCCGACGACTCTTCGGCAGAACCGGAAGACAAAGTCGTCATGACGGACGAAGAGTATTACAATTCCGACCCATTTGTCAACGCGGTTTTCGGATCTCAAAACAAAAAGCCCGGCATGACGCCTCGAGCCGTCAAAAAGCAGGCAGACGAAACTCCCGCGCCGGCTAAAGATCCGAAAAAAGAAAGCGCAATCGACCGTTTCGCCGTCAATTTTGACGAGTTGGACAAAGCGCAGTCTTTGATGGATGAATTGATTCCGGCGTCTGACCGGGAAACGTCTGAAAAAGAAGAACAGCGTCAGCCGACCCCAATTGAAGATTCGGGCAGTCAGCTTGATAAAACGATTAAACGAGCCAAGAGCATTATCGAGAAACTCGATCAGCTGGAAGAATACTTCACGTCGTACAACACGGTTGACTATGTCGATCCGCCGATGAACGCTTCCAATAACGCTGACGAATCGGCTGAGAATGCCGCGTTGTCAGAATTGCGATTCGAAGATCCGTTTGCTGAATCGTTCCAGCAGGAAGAAGCCGTCCGCCGCGACGACGCTCATCCGATTCCGCCGTCTCCGTTTGCCAAGAACCACGAAGGAATGGTCAGTTCAGAGTCTTCACGTCCCAAAAACAAAGGGGTATACTAATTGACTCAAAGCGCAGTTATAAAGGAGCAGGGAATAAATCCTTGCTCCTTGTTTATTTCGAAATCGTCTTTATCGCGAAATCGTCTTTAGTTCCGTCGGACCGAGGGAAACGGTAATCGGCTTGTCGGGCGAGCCGGGCAGAGCGATTGTAACAGTTCGACTGCGGCTGCAGTCCAGATTGAGCAGGTCGACAGAATCCTCGTAAATCGCCCAGCAAAGGCTGTCAGACGGCAGCGAATCCGAGAGAACGTCGATATCGCCGGCTTTCGTCCCGCTGAACTCTTTTCCCAGCTTTTTCAGAATCGACTGTAACAGCGTCTTTGCCGCGTCCTCGCCGGGATACGTCCACGTTAACAGAAAATAGACAGTGCCCTTTCCTTGCCGCTGACGAACCAAAAGCGGCTTGCCGTCAATCGACGCCAGCGTTTCCAGAGGTTTTGAATCCGCCGACGGTTCCGTTGGATTAAATCGCGCAATCGACGTTTCCAGTCGCTCTTTGCCCTCCGTAAGCCAATCGGATTCTACCGTTCCCGACGCGTCCTGACGGTCAACGATTTCCATATCGATTAGGGGCTTCAAAACGCCGTTTGCTATCAGGTCGGACGGCGCGTACTGAGCGTATTCTCTATCGGTTCGCGTCGACAGCTGCGGCGTTACAAGGAATACGGTTCCGCCTTGACGGACGTACTGCGACAGCGTCTGAACGATTCCCAGCGTCATGGTATTCCAGCCCGTACAGACAACCAGCTTGTACCGCGTCAAATCCTTCAATCGGGTGAACTCGTCCAGAAAGACGACGTCCGTTTGACCGTAGGGCGATCCCGCTAAAAAACGATTGTTATACGGGGCGGTCGCCGACGGGTCGAGGGGGAAGAAGACCTGCTGAACCGCCTGGCTGTTCCGCTCCGGAGGTCCGTATTTCCAGCGCGGGTCTTTCTCGGCGGCTTCGTGCTGCGCCCAGACCGCGCTGTGCATGTACATTCCAACGTAACAGTCCCCGTTTCCCATCGCGACGGCAATGCGCGTCTGCGGGCTGTCCAGCCGCTTGGGCGCCTGCTGGATGAACGCATAGAAATCCTTCATCTGACGGCGGTATTCCGTCGGGACAGGGTCGTCGTGACCGAAATTCTTCTTGTCGGATTGAGCGGTGTATTGTCCCGCCTGCGTCGACTGCGAGCCGGATTCCAGCACAATAAACCGGCTTCCCATGAGATACTGCTGATACAGTCCCGCCTTGAGAAGCTGAAATTTCTGCGGCGCCTGGAACGGGTAATCGCACGTCTGCCATTCGTGCGCCAGCCATCCGCCCCAGAATTCCGGCTGCCATTTCCGCGCAGCGCCGCGCATCTCCGCGCTTGCCCACGCCAAGTTCTGCGCTCCGATAGCGTACAGTTCAGAACACATAAAATCGACGCCGCCTTCCAGCTCATAGTTCGCCAGCGAGGAGCCGGACGTCGAAAAGACGTAATCGTAAGTGGAATGATACAGCTTCGCTCCCCAGCCGACGTACGTCTCGTCCAGGGCGTCGCGGCAGAGCATGACGTCCGCCAGCGACTGGTTGTAATGACACGCCTGAGCGCTTCGGGCGTCCTGATACAGGAAACTGGCGAACTCGCCAATATTGTTGTTGAGGAAATAGCGGTTCTTCGCCGCTGAGGTTAATTCCTCAACCTGCTGACGGCTGTCGCGCTTGTAGA
>JAZUMX010000168.1:0-2733 GCA_045603865.1 Thermoguttaceae bacterium | reverse complement strand
TCGGAAGACGATCAGGTCGTCCAGACGGTTGAGGAATTCCGGTCTGAAGAACTTTTCGCATTCATCTGTAACGCGGTTTTTCATGCTTTCATACGAGGCGTCGGAATCGGAATCGCCGAACCCGAATGCGGACTCGTTTTTAATCGCGTCTGCGCCTGCGTTGGTCGTCATGATAATAATCGTGTTGCGGAAGTCGATGTTGCGGCCGAAACTGTCTGTCAAGCGTCCTTCTTCCATCATCTGGAGAAGCATGTTGTAGACGTCTGAATGCGCCTTTTCGATTTCGTCCAGCAAGACGACCGAGTACGGACGATGACGAACTTTTTCCGTCAGCTGACCGCCTTCTTCATAGCCGACGTATCCGGGAGGGGCCCCGACCAATCGGCTGACCGTATGCTTTTCCATGTACTCGGACATGTCGATTTGAATCAACGCGTCTTCGTCGCCAAACATGAACTTCGCCAGCGTCTTCGCCAAAAGCGTTTTTCCAACGCCGGTTGGACCGGCAAAGAGGAAGCAGCCTGTCGGACGTTTCGGGTCTTTCAAGCCGGCGCGAGAACGGCGAACCGCCTCGGAAATCTTTGTAATCGCTTCGTCCTGGCTGATAACGCGTTCGTGGAGTTCCTTTTCCATGTTGACCAGTCGGACGGAATCTTCCATCGTCATACGAGTCAGCGGAATGCCCGTCATTTTGGAAATGACGTCTGCAATGACGTCGGAATCGACCGTACCGCAGATTTCCTTGGATTTCTCTTTCCATTCCTGGTTGAGGTCCTTCATCTTCTGACGAATCTTGTCGGCTTTATCTCGCAAAGCCGCCGCCTTTTCAAAGTCTTGAGCGCCGACTGCAGCGTCTTTTTCCGCGGTGATGGCGTCGATTTCCTTTTGCATCTCCTTCAAATCTGGCGGACGCGTAATGAGCTTGAGGTGAATCTTCGCTCCCGCCTCGTCAATGACGTCAATCGCCTTGTCTGGCAGACAGCGGCCGGAAATGTAACGGTCAGACAGTTCAACGGCTGACTCAATAGCGTCGTCTGTAAATTTGACGTGATGGTGTTTTTCGTAACGATCCCGAAGCCCCTTGATGATTTCAACCGCTTCTTCTTTGGTTGCCGGGTTGACGATAACGCTTTGGAAACGGCGTTCCAGAGCGGCGTCTTTTTCGACGTATTTGCGGTATTCGTCCAGCGTCGTAGCGCCGATGCACTGGATTTCTCCGCGTGACAAAGCCGGCTTGAGAACGTTGGACGCGTCGATTGCGCCTTCCGCCCCGCCCGCTCCGACGAGCGTGTGGAGTTCGTCGATGAACAGGATGATGTTGTGCGCCCGTTTGACTTCGGTCATAATCGCCTTGATTCGCTCTTCAAACTGACCGCGGTATTTTGTACCGGCAACCATCATGGCGAGGTCAAGGACGACGATGCGTTTGTCGGCAAGCAGTTCCGGAACGTTTCCTTCGCAAATGCGCTGCGCCAGACCTTCGACAATAGCCGTTTTCCCGACGCCCGCTTCGCCCAAAAGAACCGGATTGTTTTTGGTGCGGCGCGCCAAAATTTCCATCGTGCGTTCGATTTCCGTTTCTCGGCCGATAACCGGGTCCAGCTTGTGCGTTCGCGCCAGTTCAGACAAGTCCCGACCAAAGCTGTCCAGAGCCGGAGTTTTGGATTTGCTGTTTTTATTGGAACGCTCCGTGGGGTCTGAATCGTCTGACGAACTGCGATAATTCGACGAATGTGACGGACCGCCGCCAAACGCGCGCCGCCCGCCGCGGAATGAATCTTCGTCGTCATCGCCGTCCGAATCGGACTCGCGCCCCAACTGAGCCATGACTTCGTCTCGAACGTCTTCCAGCCTCAAGCCCAGATTCATCAAAACCTGAGCGGCAACGCCTTCGTGTTCGCGAAGCAAGCCGAGCAGAAGATGTTCCGTCCCAACGTAGTTGTGGTTGAGATTGCGAGCCTCTTCCATGGAATATTCAATGACTTTTTTGGCTCGCGGCGTTTGCGGAAGCTTGCCCATGGTTACCATGTCCGGACCGGACTGGACAACGTTTTCCACCTCAAGGCGAATTTTACGCAAATCAATGCCCAGACTTTTCAAAACGCTGGCAGCGACTCCGCTGCCTTCTTTGATCAATCCCAAAAGAATATGTTCCGTTCCAATATATTCATGATTGAAACGCTGCGCTTCCTGATTGGCAAGCTGCATCACCTTACGGGCGCGATCTGTAAACCTTTCGTACATCTATAATTGTCTCCTAAAACAGGAATGCCACTTAAAATTGCTATCTATTTAATTATACCGTCTATTATAATATACGAACAGCAATTACAAAGGGGGGGAGAAAAAAAGTTTAACATCCATATCTTACATATTTTTCTACTCTAACAGAGAAATATATATAAAATATCCACCCCTTTTTGTTATAATACGAATAAGAGGAAATGCCTGTTCGAGAAATCAAAAAACAATCCCGGATTCATCCGGCAGCAGAACGCTATAAGATGCAAAAGAAACGGTCAGGGGCGCAAGCGTCTCACATAACGCCATGCTCCGCCAAATCCTGCCGAACCTGTTTGATGTGTTCGTTGACGGCAATAAGCTCCCATTTCCACTGCTGAGCCTCAGAAAAATCAATCGTCTCTTTCAGCGCTTTAACGGCTTCTTCCAAACGTCGATTGACGACTAGCAAATCTATCAGCAGCAGCCTGGCGGGCATGTCTTCCGGGTTCT
>JAZUMX010000167.1:0-3040 GCA_045603865.1 Thermoguttaceae bacterium | reverse complement strand
TACTCCCTACTCCCTACTCCCTCTTTATCCTATCCCGGCGCTTTCCGCTTTGAAATGCAGGAATGGGGAACGACGGTTCGGCTGGCTGATCCGTCTACCAGTACGATTCGAACGGGTTTGATTTTAGCCTGGGAGCCGCGTCTGCGGCCGATTTATATCGACGTCCTCCCGAAAATGCAGTACGCGGACGGGTCCGTCAAGACGGGAGAGTCCATCCAGATTCTCGCTGGGGAAGGAGCCGCTAAACCCATCGACTTTATTTTTCCTTTGACGTCCGAAAACGGCAAAAAGCCAGACTCGTTGTCCGGCGATTTGAGCGTTGTTATCGCAGGCGAGCAGAAAACTTTTTCTTTCCCGATTCCCTCTGACGGCAAACCGCAGTCCATGCGACAGGATCAGGCGGTGGTAGTTATTAAGGCAGTAGGCAGTAGGCAAGAGGCAGTAGACGTTAATATCGCCGTTGAGTTTGATGAATCCTACAACGGTCTGCGGTCGTATATGACGTGGCTTAACTACAACAAGGCGTACGTCGTCGACAGCGAGGGAAAACGTTACGAGTCAACCAACTGGGAAACCGTCTGGCAGAGCGATCGCGGGGCGGAAGCGAAGTATTATTTTACCGTTCCGTCCGATGTAAAGATTCGTCAAATTGAATATTTAACCCCAACGGCGATACGTCGTATCGATTATTCGTTTAAATTTGAAGAAATTTTTTCGGAGAAGTTCTGACCCCCGCTTGCAATTAATTAAGTTTTTAGGTTATAATAAGAAGTGTAAGTAATTAGCAATTATCAATTAGCAATTTGCAATTGTTGAGGCGCATTGCGTAATTGCTAATTACTCATTGCTAATTGCTAATTCTAAACAACATTACAATCATGAAAAGAATTCTCCTCATCATCGTATTGCTTTTAACTTCGTCTGTCATGGCAGACGACTGGCCGCAGTATCGCGGACCGAACCGAGACGGCGTCTCCCGAGAAACCGGGCTGATGAAAAAATGGCCAGAAGAGGGTCCGCCCCTGATTTGGACGAACGCCAAGCTCGGGCACGGCGTCAGCTCTATGGCGGTCGTCGGGGACAGCATTTATACCAATACTCAGCTTAAAAATGTAGAGTATCTTCTGTGTATTAACGCTGAAACCGGCAAAGTCAAATGGGCAACGCCAATCGCGCCAGCGCGCAACAGCGGCGGAGGACTGGGATCCAAATCCACGCCAACGGTGCATCGCGGCATGGTCTATTCCATGGGAACGTCCGGCGACATCGTCTGCTGCGACGCGGGTTCAGGGAAAATCCTGTGGCGTCGAAGCATGGTCAAAGACATGGGCGGATTCGTTCCCGCTGACGGCTATGGGGAATCGCTCATGGTCGACGGCAAATGGGTCGTCTGCACGCCTGGCGGAAAATTGGCGACGATTTGCGCCATGTTCAGAGTCAACGGTCAGCCGGTTTATCTTAGCGGAATGCGTCCGTGGAAATGCGCGACCGGAGATAAAGCAAGCAACGCGTCGATTATCAAAGCGTCCATCGGCGGAACGCAGCAGTATATCGTCATGACGGACAAGTCGATTATGGGCGTTCGAGTCCGCGGCGGAGACAAGCTGTGGAGTTACGACAAGTTCGGCGAAAGCCAGCTTGGAGCTACGCCGATCTGGTACGCTCAAACCATTTTCGCCCCCGCTGAACAGGGAAGCGCCTTGCTGTGGCCCAAAAAAACCGCTGGAACAGGTACGTTTACGGTCAATGAAATTTACAATACAGACGAGTTCATGGTTGCCAGAATGAACTCCCCGATTCGCGTCAACGGCTATATTTTTGGCTGCTCTGAACAACGATTCGCCTGCTTCAATTTGAAAGAAGGGAAGCTTCAATGGGCAACGGAAAAATGCGGCAAGGGCTGCGTCTGCACGTACGCCGACGGCTCGCTTTACGTCCGCAACGCTCATGGCGAGGCGTTCCTCGTTTCCGCCAACAGCACAAACTTCGCCCTCAACGGCAAGATGAAACTGCCCGGCGGGTCAAGCTATAAAGGCGTAACCGCCCCTGTTGTTGCGAATGGAAAGCTGTATATTCGTTCGGATTCCATGCTTTGCTGCTACGACATTTCCGTGAATTCTGAAGCTGGTCCGCAGTCCGGCGCCGCGCCGACGGGAAAAGCGACAACGTCGCCCAAGCCGTTTATCAAACCGACGCCTCAAAAACCCGCGTCAAACGCAGCTTCTCCCGCGAAACCGAAAGCTCAGTCCGCCCCCAAAGCAGACTCTGTTGAAGGTCCGGAAGAAGACGAAGACGTCCCAACGTTCAAAGCGCCGGCGGTTAAAAAGCCCGCTGTTGATATCGACGATCCGGACGTTGGCGCCAAACCGAAACGAAAACTCCCTGGAATGCCGTGATTTTAATGAATGAAAGGCGGTAACGAAGCGACTAACAGGAGCGTAGTTACGCAGTTCGCCGAAGGCGAACCAATAATCTTGAACACGTTATAGGTTGTTCGCCTAACGGCGAATGCGTAATTCCGTTCGCTAACGCTCACTTCATTACCGCCTTTCATCTATTCCCCGCCCCCACCTATTTACTATGTCCGAATCTACTCCCGATAACGCCGCGAACTTACAAACGTGGCAGGAATTCTTTGATAAAGACAGATTCGCAGTCGAGAACGGCTGCCGAATTGTAGACGCTCGCGCCGGTTATTCTAAAATTGAGATGGAGATAACGCCGCATCACTACAACGCAACTGGCATCGTTCAGGGCGGCGCGCTGTTTACTCTTGCCGACTTCGCCTTTGCGGTCGCGTCCAACGCTGCGGGCGAACGAGTTGTCGGAACAAGTACGTACATGAACTTTTTCAAAGCAACGCGAACCGGCGTCTTAACCGCCATCGGAAAGGAAATCAGCCGCTCGAGAAAACTCTCAACGGTGGAAGTTCAGGTTTTTGACGATGAAAACAACCTCGTCGCCCAATTCCAGGGCAACGGATATATTCTGACGCCGCCCAGGCAGTAACGTTTTTTGTTACAGTATGGCGCGGTCAGAA
>JAZUMX010000166.1:0-3003 GCA_045603865.1 Thermoguttaceae bacterium | reverse complement strand
ACATCACCGCTGAACAGCTGACGGAAATCGAAAAAGCCGCCTGTCCGACGTGCGGGTCCTGTTCCGGCATGTTTACCGCTAACAGCATGAACTGTCTGTGCGAGGCCTTGGGCATGGCTCTGCCGACCAACGGGTCGCTGCTGGCAACGTCGGCGGAACGCAAACGTCTGTTCAAAAAGGCGGCGGAACGCGTAATTCAGATGGTCAAAGACCTCGAAGACGGCAAGACCGGGTTCCTGCCCTGCGATATTATCAATATCAATTCCATCGACAACGCGATGGTTCTCGACATGGCAATGGGCGGATCGACCAACACGGTTCTCCATACAATGGCAATCGCCAACGAGGCGGGCATTCCCTACGACATCAAACGAATCAACGACCTGTCCAACCAGACGCCCAACGTCTGCAAGGTTTCCCCGTCGTGCCATTATCACATGGAAGACGTCCACAACTCCGGCGGCATTCACACCATTCTCGGGTCGATCGCCCGCGGAAAGCCCGGCTTGCTGCATTTGGACGCCATGACTGTTACCGGCAAGACGCTGGGCGAGAACATCGCTCAGTTTGACCTCCGCGCCGACACGGTTTCTCAAGAAGCGTTGGAACTGTACGCCGTTCAGGGAACCGGGCGACGCAACAGCAAAGGCATGTCCGTAGAACGCGAAGCCGCAACCGTTCGCGATTTGACGCTTGGATTTGACCCGTATGACTGCATTCGGGAAGTCGAAAACGCCTATTCTCAAGTCGGCGGGCTGGCGATTCTCCACGGAAACCTCGCTCCCAACGGCGCGGTGGTCAAGTCGGCGGGCGTGCTGCCCCAGATGCTCGTTCACACCGGACCTGCCGTCATTTTTGAGTCGGAACCGGAAGCGTACGAAGGCATCGTCGCCGGCAAGGTCAAAGCCGGAGACGTCGTTATCGTTCGAGGCGAAGGCCCCAAAGGCGGGCCGGGAATGCAGGAAATGCTCGCGCCCACGACTGCAATTAAAGGCGTCAAGCTGGACGATTCCGTTGCGCTCATTACAGACGGACGCTTTTCCGGCGGCACCGCTGGCGCGTGCATTGGACACGTTTCCCCTGAAGCTGCGTCTGGCGGCCCGATTGGTCTGCTTAAAGACGGCGACATTATCGACATCGACATTCCCGCCAGATCGCTCAACGTCCGCCTGACAGAAGAAGAACTCGCCGAACGCAAAAAGGAATGGAAAGCTCCCGAACCGAGAATCAAAAAAGGATACCTGGCAAAGTACGCTAAAATGGCGTCTTCCGCCGACACCGGCGCGATTCTGAAGTGGGAATAATTAGGCAATAGGCAAGAGGCAGTAGGCAGTAGTTTAATAATCCCTACTCCCTATTCCCTATTCCCTTTTATTGGTACTCAAGACTACAATTAATCGTTATAAATAAATCACCGGGCGACCTTAACAGCCGCCCTTCCCCGTTAACTTTCCCCACCCATTGAAAGGACTGAAAAATGAACCGTTTCCTTACTTTGACGCTCAGTCTGGTTATGGCTTTGGCGTCCGTTTCCGCGTTCGCGCAAGGCGCTCCCGCTATTGACGACGAAATTGCAGCGCTTGTTCCCGCTCTGCCGGAAAACGGCACTGCGCTGGAATATCTCCAATACGTTCAAGCCAGCAACGACGTTATGAAAAAAGCTCTTGAATCTCTTCAAGCGTCCGCTAAGGCGTCCGGCAAACCGATTACGCCTCAAAAGGCGCAGGCGCTTGCTTCCGCATTCATGGATAGAAACCTGGAAGCGGTCAACAAAGGTTTGAACGCCACAACCGTTCCAGAAAGCGTGTTTCAGAAGCTGGCGCTCGCCAAAGCTGAACTGCTGGCTCTGAAAATTAAACTTCACAACGACGATGCCGCCAAAGAGGAAATGACAAAGTTTCTGGCAAAACTCCAGAAAGACGGGAAAGACACAACGTTAAAACTCGTTTCAGCGCGAATCAACTCGCTTGACGCCATGCTTAACGCTCAGATTTTCCGCGCCCGCATGCTCAAAGCTGTCAATACGCAGGACGCCGAAGAAATGGAAAAGCTGGTCAAAGAAATGGACGCGGCTCTGGCGGCGACCGACAACGGCAAAAACGCCCCGCCAGAACTGGCCCAAAACGCGATGATGCTCAGCTTCCTCGTTCAGAAGGTTCCAAATTACAGACCGTCTGAAGAACTCGTTCCGAAATATCTGGGCATTCTTTCTAACTCGACCAACCCGCAGACCCAAAAGTTTGTCAATAGCATAAAAGCGCAGATTGCCGCCGCGATCCAAGCGGCTCAAGCAAAAAAGCGTCAGGAAGAAGAACAGAAAAAACAGGAAGAAGAAAATCCGAACGAAAAAGTTCTCGACTTAAACAGTCTGTTTTAGTTGCGAGTTGCGAGAGAGATGTAAGCGACCAACGGGAGCGAATTTAATAAATTTCGCGCGGGAGCGCGGTTTGGGAGCGGCGTCTCGCCGCCGCTTTGCGTAATTCCTAATTCCGAATTATTGAGACGCTAATTGCTAATTGTAAATTGCTAATTGCTAATTGTAACAACTCCCCGAAAGCCCAGATGTTTACCACGGTCTTTCGGGGATTTTCCGTAACGGGTTTCAGATCGACATTCGCTGGCTGCATAATTCCAGCTGCCGCCGCGGATAACGCGATCTGAATAGTCCGATTCGCCAATCGGGTCGGTAACGTTTTCTTTCGAGTACGCGGCAAATAAATCTTCGCACCATTCCCAGAGGTTGCCGTGCATGTCGTACAAGCCCCATGCGTTGGGATCGTAAAAGCCAACAGGCGTTGTCTGTCCAACAAACGCGCCTTTGACGTCCGTTCCGTACGGAAAAGCGCCGTTGCAGTTCGCCTTGTCGCCATTGAGAGCGTTTCCCCAGAAATACGACGTCGCGCTCCACGCCCGACACGCGTATTCCCATTGCGCTTCCGTTGGGAGCTGAACCGGTAAACCAAGCTCAGTGCATTTCTTGCAGAATTCCTGACAGTCGTACCA
>JAZUMX010000165.1:0-4151 GCA_045603865.1 Thermoguttaceae bacterium | reverse complement strand
ACAGGGAAAAAAGTTCGGTGAGAACAATTCATGGATAAAACCTCGTTTGAATATATGAGTACGAACGGGAGCTGAACTAAACTTTACATTAAACAAAACTGAATAGTTTCTATTCTGTAAAGACGAACAAGGTTCAACTTCTGTAGCAATAAAATTCTTCTCTTTAAATTTAAACAGAATTTTGCTAATAGCAATACGCCCAGCAAGAAAAATTCCCCATTTTTGAAAAAATTTTTGATTTTTCTTGTCTTTTCAACGGGAATTGGCAATTTTTTCTCCATTTTTTAGTTCATAATTCGTCTAATATTGTAAAATAAGGTGGAATGTCAACGAAGATATTCATTGACGTAATTTCCCTCATTTTGACTTATTAGACAGTCCAGGACAACTTACTAAAAATACAAAGAACTGACATGGCTATTAAAATAATCAACGCCCGGGCGCTTTTAATTGTTTTATTTCTTGGCGTTATTATCATCATAATTACAGAAGCAACGATGCACTCGGATCGTTGGGCGTGGATGACTCAGGAAACCATTCCTGGCGAAGAGACTGAAATCAAACCGTTGGAACAGCGGGTATACTATCCCGGCGTTGATCAGGATGCGCTTAAGAACGTTATAGACAACAGCTACTGGGTTTCTTCAGACTATCCTGCATGGAAAAATCTCATTGAGATTTTGCGCGACGTTCCGCAGTCTGAACTGAACAAGTATTCTTTCGGGCACGTTCCCTTTGTTCAGCTCAAGTCGACGCCGAAAACGTTTCGCGGCGTTTTAATTAACGTTCGAGGGAACGCCCGGCAGTGCGTTCCTATCAAGCAGACCAATAAAGACATTGGCATAGAAAACATTTATCAGATTGCTCTTTCTCCCGACAGTTCGCCGTCCGAACCGATTATTATTAATTCTGTCAGCATTCCACCCGGATTTCCGACAGGGGAAGATATTGAACCGCAGCGAATTGAATGTACGGGATTTTTCCTCAAACGTTGGGTTTATCCAGCTCAGGAAGACGTCATGGCAGCCCCGCTGATTCTGGCAAAAGGGTTTTCCTGGCAAGAGCCGGTTAAAGCCTCCAAATCGGACGGCGAACCGTCATCCTGGCTTATTTTGGGCATTACATTTTTAGGCGCGATTGTTTTTTACATTCTTATTGAGTTGAGAATAAAAGCATCGTTGCCGCCAAAACCGAGAAAGATTCCCGTTGAAGATTTTGTCTTTACGCCGCCGACAGAGGATGAAGGCAATAGGCAGTAGGCAGTAGTTTTTTAAATTCGGAATGCGGAATTACGCAAGCGTTGCTCATAATCCTCTCGCAATTCATAAATAAAAAAACGCGAAGCGTATTCAACGCTTCGCGTTTTTTGTTAATCCGAAATCTCTAATTAACTTAGAGGTTGGCGAGCTTTTCGATCAGGTCGGCAGCGCGATTGCTGTAGCCCCATTCGTTGTCGTACCAGGACAGGCACTTGAGCATGGTGTCGCCCATGACCATGGTCCACGGACCGGCGAAAATGCTGGAGTGGGGATCGTCGACGATGTCCTGCAGAACGATCGGGTCTTCGGTGTAATCGAGAATGCCCTTCATGGATCCTTCAGCAGCGGCCTTCATGGCGGCGTTGACGGCTTCCTTGGTTACCGGCTTGGCGGTTTCGACAACGAGGTCAACAATGGAACCGGTCGGGGTGGGGACGCGGATGGAGATACCGGTCAGTTTGCCCTGGAGTTCCGGAATGACCAGACCGACAGCTTTGGCGGCGCCGGTGGAGGTCGGGATCATGTTCATGGCAGCAGCGCGAGCGCGATAGGGATCCTTGTGCGGGAGGTCCAGAACGCGCTGGTCGTTGGTGAAGGAGTGAACCGTTGTCATCAAACCGCGGACAATGCCGAAGTTGTCGTTGATGACCTTGGCAAACGGAGCCAGGCAGGGGGCTGTGCAGGAAGCGTTGGAAACGTATTTCATGTCAGCGGTGAGCTGATCGTCGTTAACGCCCAAAACGCAGGTGAAGTCGGGTTCGGTAGCCGGAGCGGAGATGACGACTTTCTTGCAGCCTTTGTGGCTGTCGAAGCCGGGTTTGCCGTCAGCGGCGCGCTTCGTGAACAGACCGGTGGATTCCAGAACAACGTCAACTCCGAGGTCGCCCCACGGAAGATTGCCCGGATCGCGTTCTTCGAAAACCTTAATCAACTTGCCATCGACAACCAGTCCTTCTTCGGTAGCAGTAACCGTGCCATTGAAACGACCGTGAACGCTGTCATATTTCAGCAGCGTCGCCAGCATGTCATTGCTGGTCAAGTCGTTGATTGCAACGACGTCAAAAACTTCGGGCTTGGCAGCCATGCAACGGAAAACCAAACGGCCGATACGACCAAAACCATTAATACCAACGCGAATCGCCACTGTATCTCTCCTTTAAATAATAGGAACTACAAAAAATGCTTTTTGCGATTAATCCGCCCGGGAAACCCCTGTTTCCCTCCAGACGTTTTAATCAGTATTATAATATCGATTGCCGATTCTGCAAGGGGGGAGGGGGAATCAGACAAGAAATATCTTCCTAATTTATAGCGTCATTTAAAATAGGGGCTATTTATCGACCGTTAAGAGCGTCTTTTTCCCTGCTTGCTCATATTTTCTCTTTACGCCAAAGCGCGTTCCAGTTTCAGAACGGTCTTTTTGAGCTGGGGATCGGTTTCGATTTTTTGAGTGAAGTTTCTCAACGTATGGATTATTGTAGAATGATCTCGACCGCCGAGGTAGTCTGCCAGCTGTTCCAGAGTAAAGCTGCCCAGCTTGCGTCCTAAATAGACGACGGCGCCGCGGGTTAATACGGACGTCTTGCGGCGGGACGAGCTTTTCAAGTCTGCCAGCGTGATTCCAAATTCTTTTACCGCCAGTTTGGCGATGTCGTGAATTTTCAGCGGCTCTCTGTCGGGGGAGGTCTGAGACGCCCAAAGAATAAGATGAGATTCCGTAATGCCGTTGGCGATTGTTTCCGGTTCTGTCAACGCCTGACGATAACCCATATCGAGACGTAGCAGTTCGCCCTTGACGGCGGTAATCGACAGATGCCCTCTGGACGCAACCCAGGACGCGATAAAATCGGAGTAGTCCGGCGGCAGAAGCAGTTTTTTCAGCGCGTCTTGAGCGTAGGCGCGGCAGAGTTCTTCGTCCGGCGACTCTGTTTTAATCAGCGCGCCGCTTTGCATTCGTTTGACCAGTTTCGCGTTCCAGCCCTCAGACTGCTCGTCTTCGTTAACGGACATCAAAACCGGAACCTGCTTTTCAGAAAGCATGTCGAGAATGAAAACCAGCTCTTCCTGAGCGTCCGGCTCCTGCAGCAACTGCTGAATGTTCGTTATCGCCAGGAACCGCAGGGCGCGAAAACGCTCCTCGAAGTCGGAAAACGTTCTGGTCAGCTGAGCGTTGCGAAAGTCCCGGTAGAAGTCCGGCGCGGTTATATAAAGCGATTTTAATCGCGGGTGGTTGCGAACCCACGTCCAGTAGACGCCTGAAATCCAGCCTGTCTTCCCGGTATGAGTCGGTCCAACGAGCGTGACGGGAAACCATGCAGAATGGCTCTCGGCAATTGACCTGTCCGGATTTACCAGCGCTGACGTCAACGGCGCCAATAGACGATTGGGACGGCTGAATAAGAACGGCGCGATTGTCCACGCCCGAACTCCGCCGCCGTCCTTAAACGTCGGTATCGACAGGTCAATTTGTGTAACCATTGAAGATTAAGTAATCAGGTTCTTCCAGTAAGTAGGCGCCTAGAGTTTGTGCAGGTCAGTCCGTTCACGGATTTTACGGATTAAACGGATTTTCACCGATTGGTTATTATAAATTCATTATTTCTAAAACTATTCCAAGTATTTAATAAACCTTTGATTTATAATAATGAATTCTGAGCAAAGTTAATCAATCGGTGTGAATCCGTCTCATCCGTGTCTTCCGTGTGGGACAAAAATCGAGACCCTAAATAAACCATATTTTAGCTCACTGGCGCCTACTTGTCGGATTAACCAAAGCTCATACAAACTTCGTCAAGCCCGGGAGCGGAACGTTGTACATGTTCTTAACCGGGGCGTAGGTCGCGCCTTCAATTGGAACGCACGGCGGAACGGCGTCTGGCGTATATGCCGACG
>JAZUMX010000164.1:0-1529 GCA_045603865.1 Thermoguttaceae bacterium | reverse complement strand
TCGCTTTTGTAACAACCGGGTTGGCGCCCGATCCGACGGCGACGATAACCGTGTCGCAGTCGCGGACGAATTCCGAGCCTTCAACCGGAATCGGACGGCGGCGACCGGAAGCGTCCGGTTCGCCCAGTTCCATCTTCTGGCATTTGACCTGGCAAACCATGCCTTTCTCGTTCCCGATATATTCAACCGGGTTGGTAAGGAAGGCGAACTCAACACCCTCTTCTTTGGCGTGATGAACTTCTTCGCCTCGGGCGGGGAGTTCGTCCTGAGAGCGGCGATAGATGATTGTAACGGAATCCGCGCCGAGTCGCAGCGCGGTTCGAGCGGCGTCCATGGCAACGTTTCCGCCGCCGATAACGCAGACTTTCCCGCCGCGGACGATGGGCGTGTCACATTCCGGGAATTTGTACGCCTTCATGAGGTTGGATCGGGTCAGATACTCGTTGGCGGAATAGATGCCGCCGAGGTCTTCGCCCGGAGCGCCCATAAAGGACGGCAGACCGGCGCCGACGCCGATATAAACTGCGTCAAAACCCTCTTCGTTGAGCAGTTCGTCGACGGTAATCGTCTTGCCGATAACTTCGTTCGTCTCGATTTTCACGCCCAGCTTTTGCAGGTATCCGACTTCCGCTTCGACAATCGCTTTGGGAAGACGGAACTCCGGAATGCCGTACATCAAAACGCCGCCCGGACGGTGAAACGCCTCGAAAATGGTAACATCGTGTCCTTTGAGAATCAAGGAGCCGGCAACGCTCAAGCCGCTGGGACCGGAGCCGACAACGGCGACTTTCTTGCCCGTGGCGGGTTCTTTTTCGGGAATCGTAACCAGACCGTTTTCGCGTTCGTAGTCTGCGACGAAACGTTCACAGCGGCCGATCGCGACCGGTTCGCCTTTAATCCCTAAACTGCACTTGGATTCGCACTGTTTTTCCTGCGGGCAGACGCGTCCGCAGACGGCAGGCAGCGCGTTGGTCTTTTTAATCGCCTGAGCCGCTTCAGCAAACTTGCCTTCTTTGGTCAGAGCCAAAAAGGTCGGGATTTCAACGGAGACCGGGCAGCCGGTTCGGCACATCGGCTTTTTGCAGTTCAGGCAGCGGGACGCTTCCTGCATCGCCATTTCAGCGGTGTATCCCAGCGGGACTTCCTTAAAATTATGAGCGCGAACCTTCGGGTCTTGCTCCGGCATGGGGGTTCTTGGAGTTGGCATAATGTATGTGTTAGTTGCGAGTTACGAGTTGCGAGTTGCGAGAACTTGCCACTCTATTTTCGATGGATTCAATATTTATTAGTGGTAAGTGGTTAGTAATAAGTGCTTAGTGCATAGGAAATCTACTACTGCCTACTGCCTATTGCCTACTGCCTCAATATATCTGTTGAGCGAGCATTTTTCCTGTTCGCAGTAAATTCTCTGACGCTGCATGACGGAATCCCAGTCGATGAGGAAGGCGTCGAATTCCGGACCGTCAACGCAGGTGAACTTGACCTTGTCGCCCAGCTTGACGCGGCAGCCGCCGCACATGCCGGTGCCG
>JAZUMX010000163.1:0-7389 GCA_045603865.1 Thermoguttaceae bacterium | reverse complement strand
ATTTTTCAGGAAAATCGCATAGGAAGCCCTTGTCATTTCTAAAAAAATGAGTTATTATATAGTTTGTTAAATGTAATTGTCAACGTCCAATAAATATTGTGTTAATATTAAAAACGTTGGCGCATGTATTTGAGAGGAATTAACAATGAAAAAGACTTTCGCTTTTGTTTGCGCTTGCCTGTTTGGTTTGGCAGTTGTTGGTTGCGATCAACCGGCTGCTACTGACGCCACCCCCGCCGCTCCGGCTGACGAAACCCCCGCTGCCACCGCTCCGGCTGATGAAGCTGCTACCGAAGCTGCTCCGGTTGTTGAAGAAGCTCCGGCTGAAGAAGCTCCGGCTGAAGAAGCTGCTCCGACTGAATGATTTGTCATTCACGGTTGTGGATTGAATTCTAAAATAATGCAGATTTTGAGTCAATCAAATCTATATTATTGAAATGCAAATAATAGGGCGTTGATTTTTAACGCCCTTTTTTATTTTATTTAATAAATCTGCTGTTAACGGTGTCGGAAGTTGTTCGTTCTGCTGTACTGCATGTACTGGTTTTAATTGTCAGTCTTGTTTTTGTTTGTGCGCCGGCTCTAATGGTTATGACGCCTGACAAGCATTGTCGATTTGTCTGGAAAGAAAAACCATCGCCTAAGTTGTGCGGATTCAAACTCCTTACCGGGCACGACTGTCCCGGCTGCGGCATGACCCGCTGTTTTGTCTGTATGGTTCATGGGAACGTTCTCGAAGCGATTCATTTTCATCCCTGGGGCGCGGCGGCGTATCTTCTGCTGCTGAGTCAGATTCCATATAGAATTTACGCTTTGATTCGTCTTCGCCGCGGACTTCCCACTTGGTATTTCCCATACTGGACGCAATTCTTCTGCGTTTTTTTGGGGTTGTATTTTGTTCAGTGGTTTATTCGACTTTATTACGGAGCCTGACGCTATGTGGATTCTGTCGACTGTTTTGCTGTCCGTTTTAGTATGGTTAGTTCTTTTTACAAACAGAAAGCGTTTAACGGCGTCTCGATTGGCGTCAATTGGGGGACGGCTGGTTCAGTATACGCTGATGATTCTGGTTTTGTTAACCGGGACGATGTCTGTAATTCAGGCTGCCGGTTTGGGAGATCGTTTTGTCTTTGTTCCAACGAAGTCCGTATCCCGATATTGGAATCCTGACCTCGCCGAGTTCAAGCCGGAAGACGTGTATTATCAGTCCCCTTCGGGAAACAAAATTCACGCCTGGAGAATAACGCCCCATCTCGAACCCGGGCAGAAACCGGATTGCTATATTATCTATTTCCATGGCAATTCCGGGAATCTGACTCATCATTATTATTACAACATATGGCTGGTAAAGAACTTAAATGCTGAAGTCTTTGCTGTGGATTACAGCGGGTACGGAGAAAGTACAGGACGTCCAACGGAAAAGAACTGTTACGCCGACGCATTGGCTGGTATGAAAGTATTCGTCAAAATGGCGGGGATTGAGCCTGGACAGGTGATTCCGATGGGACGTTCGTTGGGCGGCGCGATGGCAATGCAGCTGGCGATGGACATGCAGAAGGGGGGAACGCCTTGCAGGGCTGTTGTTCTGGAAAGCACGTTCAGCAGCATTACCGACATGGCGAACAACGCCATTCTTGGCGGCTCTGCTTTGGTGTCAACTAAAATGGATACGAATTCAAAGCTGCAGAAGTATACTGGAAACGTGTTGATTACCCATGGAAAGCAGGACTCCGTCGTTCCGTACGTTCAGGCGTTGAAGAATTACAAAACCGCGTCCGGCGTGGAATCGCGTCAAGGGAAACTGGCGTTTATAGTTCATCGTTTGGATCACATGGACATTCCCGACGGTTACGCCGACGCTCTTCGCGATTTCTTCAACGGGAAACTGGAAGGGAAAGTCAATCTGCCCAGAGAGTAGCGTTGCCGCTGGATGGGGAATCGTTGTTTAGCCGTTTTTTTATTATTTGTAACAAAATAGATTATCATGCTTATTGCCACCTGGAACGTCAATTCAGTCCGCAGTCGAATTCCCCGTTTAATTCCCTGGCTTCAGCAGGATCAGCCGGATATTGTTTGTCTTCAGGAAATCAAATGCACGGAAGAACAGTTCCCGTTCAAAGAGATTGAACAGGCGGGATACAGCGTCATTCTCAACGCTCAAAAGACGTACAACGGCGTCGCGATTCTGTCGCGAATGGAGCCGGACGACGTCCAGGTTGGGTTTGAGTACTGGGACGATACGTTCAACGGGAAATCGTGCGCCCGGCTTCTTTCGGGCTGGTATACGGACGACGAAGGACGAACGATTCGGGTGGTCAACTGTTACGTTCCCGTCGGCGACGAGCCAGGCACGGAAAAAGCTCAGTACAAGTTGGACTGGTACGATGCGCTGTTAAACGAACTGACCATTTCTGGCTCGCCGGACGACGAGATTGTTCTCGTCGGCGACATGAACGTTTTCCGTTCCGCCATCGACGCCAAGTCGCCGCAGAATTACGAAGGCGGACCGCTGGGCTATCCGCTTTTGCGGGAAAAGTTTGACTCGCTTCTCAAATGGGGGTTCCATGACGTCTTCCGGGAATTGTACCCTCAAAAGGTCGATTATTCCTGGTACGATTACCGGAGCCTGGGATTCGAACGCAAAGACGGCTTGAGAATCGACTACATTCTCGCCACGCGTCCAACCGCCGCCCGATTCAAGGAAGTCAAAATGGAAATCGACATGCGCGCCGGCGAGAAGCCTTCAGATCATTTGCCGGTTGTTGGATTGCTGGAATAAAATAGTAAATGTTTGTATGGGGCGGGCGCGCGCATAATTTCCTTGTGAAGATATATAACCAAGTTAAAATAAAAGTGTTATGAACGCGCCCATTTCTGTTGCCAATAACTTTCCCCCGGTTGACGTTTCCTGATTTTTCTATTATAATTTTAAGATAAATAAATAATACAATTCTATTTGGAGATATTCCTATGTCAGAAGCCCCCATGAAGAAACAGGCGTTGTTAATCGGAATTAACGAATACCAGATTCTGCCTGAATTGAAGTATGCTCGTCAGGACGCTGAAGCGGTCGAGCAGGCGCTTAAACATAATTATTGTTTCTCTGACGACGAGGTTATGCTTTTAACTGACGCCAAGCCGGGGCTGTTCAAGCCCGTTACCCGCCGGATTATTGAAAAGCATCTGGAGAATCTGGCGGAGCAGAATCTCGATCTGTTTATTTTCGGCTTTTGGGGGCATGGCTTGTTCAGAAATGGACAGCGATATTTCTGCCCGTTGGATGCGATTAACGAAGACATTGAGGAACTGGGATTGTCATTTGACGCTCTCCAAGAGCTTCTGTCCAATATCAGAGCGAAAAATACGTGTATGATTCTGGACTGTTGTCAGCGAGTTCACGACCGGGGCGAATCGGAATCGTTCACCGTTTCCGATCGGACAGCCATGGATAACGCTCCTCGGGATATTGTTCTGAAGATAATGGAAAAAGAGCCGGAAATCCAGTCAAACGCCGCAATTCTCAATTCCTGCAAGGAAGGACAGAGCGCCTATGAATGGGATAGCCGCAAGCACGGGATCTTTACGGCTCATTTGCTTGACGCCTTTAACCGCCGATACGAGAGCGTCTCTCAAATAATTGGCTATATCAGCAGAAACGTCGAAAAGACCGCCATGGAGCTCGGGAAAACGCAAACGCCGTATTATAAGCTCACAGGCGACATTCTTCTTCCCGTAGACAAGCAGTCGTCGCCTCTGATTACAGGAGACGTGTTTGTTTCTTATCGACATTGTAACGCCGATCTGATTTCGCCGATTGAAGAAGAACTCAAAAATCGCGGTATTTCCTACTTTATTGATCGGGAAGGGATCAATTACAGCATGGAATACTCTGAAGCGATTGCCAGAGCGGTAAAGGAATGTAAAGTCCTTTTATTTGTCTGGACGCCGGAAGCGAAAGATTCTCCCGACATGCTTCGAGAAGTCGTCATGGCGTTAAACCTCAATAAGAGAGTCCTTCCGTACAAGATTGGTTCGTTCAACATTGTTGATCACAACGCTCTGTATTACCAGCTTTCGCCGTTGAGCCGATACGAAGTTCAACAGCAAACGCCAGAAACGGTTATAGAACTGGTTAACCGGATTGAACTGGCTCTTACTGGAAAAAAGTATCAGCAGTATTCGTTTGTTCTTCCTGAAAAATCGGAGGACGCGGTTATTGCCAAGCCGATAATTGAGGATATTAACGTTACTTTTACTCCGGAACTGATTGAACCTCAACAGGCGATTCAGTATAAAGAAATTACTCTGCCTTCGTTACCCAAAGAATTGCTCGACATTCAGTCGCAGAATAAGGGTTTGCGAACAGCCATTGATCAAATTCGGGCGTTTACTCACGAATCCCTGGCGCAGGCAAATGCGGTTTTGGTTCAGGCTCAGGCTCAGTTTCATGCGTGGGAAGAACGAAAAGAAAAATACTGGAGCGATATGCCTGAAAGTTTGCGTGAATCGTTAGAGATTTGTATTTCAAACAATCCTGATTGCACGGAAGAAGATCTTAACGAACCGTTGGACGAACTGCCCTATCAGGAGTATTTCGATTTTATCGAAAAATTTCAGTGCGGCAGGAAATACGAACAGGCAAAGCGTGAATTGAAACGGGTTGAACAGGATCGTCAAACAAAATGCGACGAGGCAATTGTCAAAATCCAAAAAATGATTGCAGATAACAACCTGAAAATCAAAGAGATTTCAGATGCGTTTTTCAATGAAACGCTGATGGTTATTTTTACCGTCATGCCCGGGTATAACGATGTCAATGCGGCGTTTCCGGACGAGCGAATTTTAGATCCGCTCCGTCAATTGGAAAAATACGAGCTGAACTGGAGCGCAAAAGAGACCTTGTCACGCGCCAGACGGTTATGGAAAGAACAGAGACCTTGCGTGTTGGAACGCAAAACGGATATTGACAAAATCCCGTTTGTAGATTTCTTCTGGAAAAACAGGAAAAACGATAGCCCCGTTCAGCCCGATTCCGGAATAAAAGCGGGCGAAAGAAAAACGATTGTCGTCAACGACGTGGAATTCGCCTTTAGATGGTGTCCGCCTGGTACGTTTATGATGGGGTCGCCGACCGAGGAAGAAGGACGCAGCAGCGACGAAGAACCGCATCTGGTTACGCTGACTCAAGGTTTCTGGATGATGGAAACGGAAGTAACGCAAAAGCAATGGAAGGCGATTATGGATAACAATCCCAGCAGTTTCAAAGACGACGAAAATCTTCCGGTTGAGTGCGTTTCCTGGAACGACTGTCAGGATTTTTGCAGAAAGTGCGCGGATCTTGGTTTGTCAATGAAGCTTCCGACTGAAGCTCAATGGGAATACGCGTGCCGAGCGGGCAGCGCTGCGGCTTATTTCTGGGGTAACGCTCTTAACGGGAACAAGGCGAACTGTGACGGCAGCAATCCATGCGGAATGCTTTCCAAAGGCGCGTACATAGGAAAGACAACGCCGGTCGACAGATACGAACCCAATGCCTGGGGTTTGTTCGACATGCATGGCAACGTTTGGGAATGGTGTCAGGACTGGTATGGCGAATATCCAAAAGCTGGCGGATTATTGGAACGATTGTTTATGCAGAATAACGGTGAAATAACAGATTCAACCGGTCCGTCGAGCGGCTCTGGCCGCGTACTCCGCGGCGGCAGCTGGAACAGCGACGCCAGAAGCTGTCGATCGGCGGTTCGCGACGAACTCGTTCCTGATTATCGAGGGAACGACGCAGGATTCCGCTGTGTAAACGGTCAATAACCAGTCTGATAATTTGCGATTGCCAGTTCCCGGGGCAGACGTTTGACGCTATGCCTGGGAACTCACGTTCCCGGCTTGCCTATATTATCTTTTAACATACTGGAAAATATTCGTTTCCCCTTGACCGCCCGGCTCTATACGCTATAATATATATACTTTTATCGCCGACTATTCGGCGTGTATTATTTCTCAACTTAAATCCCGGATTACCAACATGACTGACCAACCGCTTCCTTCCTATATTCCGGAAGACGAAGATAAAGAAGCCTTGCAAAAAATGGACAAACGCACTCGAGCGCGCATTGTCGCGTTTCAGATGTGCGTTCAGGACGACGCCAATCCTCAGGAACCGAATTCCGACTTGACGGCGGAACTCGACGAGGGCATGATTCGCGATACGCTCCGCGGTCCGAAACAGGTCGAAATGGCGATGACCCTCATCAATGGCGTCCGCAAGCACAAGGCGGAAATTGACGAGAAGATTGTTTCGCACGCTGAAAACTGGACGCTCGCCCGAATGGCTCTTACGGACAGAAACGCTCTCCGCATTGGGGCTTTCGAATTGCTTTATACGGACACGCCCGCGGCGATTGTCATTAACGAAGCGGTTGAAATTGCCAAAATGTTCGGCTCGGAAAATTCCGCCTCGTTTGTCAACGGAATATTAGATAAGATCGCCAGAGAAAAGCAGTAGGCAGTAGTGGTAAGTTTTAAGTGGTAAGTTGTTAGGACGCAAGCGTTCTTCTCACTAACCACTAATCACTTACCACTTACCACTAACCACTAACCACTCGCAACTAAATAACAATGCAAGACTCATACGATATCGTAGTAATCGGCTCCGGACTTGGCGGCATGACGGCGGCGAATACGCTGGCGCGCAGCGGGTTCAAGGTTCTTTTATGCGAACAGCATTTTCAGCTCGGTGGGCTGGCGGCGTGGTTTCGTCGTCCGGGGGGATTGATTTTCGACGTCTCGCTGCACGGGTTCCCCGTCGGGATGATTAAATCCTGCCGCCGGTACTGGACGAAGGAAATCGCCGACCGCATCGTTCAGCTGAAAAACATCAAGTTTGACAACCCGATGTTTTCGCTCACGACGACGTTTAATCGAGAAGACTTCACGGAACTGCTAGTCAATAAATTCAACGTGCCTCGAGAGAAAGTTGTCGCGTTTTTTGACCACGCCCGATCGATGAACTTCACAGATGATTTCACGCTTACGGCGCGGGATCTGTTTGAGCAGCATTTTCCGGGGCGAAAGGACGTCGTTCGTCTGCTGATGGAGCCGATTACCTACGCTAACGGCTCGACGCTGGACGACCCGGCGGTGTCGTACGGAATCGTCTTTTCCAACTTCATGTCCAAAGGCGTCTTTACGTTCTCCGGCGGGACGGATCAGCTTATCGAGCTGATGAAGGCGGAAATGCTCAAAAACGGCGTCGATATTTCCATGAGAACAAAAGCGGTGGGAATTGACGTTGACGAATCCGACGGGAAACGCAAGGTTTCGTCCGTCATGCTGGCAACGCCTGACGGGAAGAAAATCGTCAAAAACCGGGCGGTCGTCTCCAACGGCAAC
>JAZUMX010000162.1:0-3965 GCA_045603865.1 Thermoguttaceae bacterium | reverse complement strand
CTTCTCGCCTCTCTATTCCACGTACAAAACCCAGTCGGCGTCGTTAGGTTTCTTCGGAAGCGCGACGGATCCTGATTCCGAAACGGTCAGCGATACCGGCGGCTGATAAACGCCCGTCTGCGGGTCAAACCAGACGGCGGATACAATGCGGCTTGGGGCGAGGTTCTCAAGCGTTCCGGGTTCTGTTCCAGTCGAATAGAAATAGAAAACGAATCGCTTTGCCTGTTCGTGAGCGGCGACGGCGAGGCGCCGTTCCCAGTTCGCGCTACCGCGCGGTTGCCTATAACCGCTCCCGTTGGTCGCTTGCATTAATTCCGAATTATCCTTATCCGGTTCGTACGCGACGACGTAAAAGACTTTGGCGCCCGGCGCGAACCGCATTTCCCCGCCGGAAAATTCCGGCGTCAGCTTCCACCATTCATGCTCTTGCAGGAACTTTTTCATGTACCCCATCTGGATGGCAGAGGGAAGCTCTAACGCCTCTGACCATGGAATCGCTTTGTCTTCCGGCGTAACAGCTGAAACGCCGTCGTGCCGGGACGTCGATTTCATGTCGTACGTACTCAGATAAAGCCAAATGTCCTCTGCGCCGTAACCATAGCCATAAAGCCCGGTCAGATATGCGTACCATCCCTGAGCGCGCGCTCCAAAATCCTTCGTCCACAGATAGCAGTATTTGCCCTCGTACAGAATCGCCGGTTTGCCTTGCCCGCCGTTCCAGAAATCTTTCGGAACGCTCAAGTCAAACGGCTGATCAAGCCGCCGCGCCCACTGAACGGCGTACCACGTATGGCCAGGAACGTTTTGGAAAAGAGACGCGTGAACGTTTTTCCCGTTCCCGGTTCTTGTTACATGCCCGGCGTTTTCCTGATGAGCGGAAATTGGATGGCGGTACGGGTCGTACTGATAAAGCCATTTACAAACCTTGACATACGGGTTGTTGCTGCGGTCGAACTTGCCGTAAAAATCGTCGTCGACTTCCTGTCCCAGCGTCCAGAAAACCGGATAGGCGCTATAGCGCGCGACCCAGTATCGGGACAGACGTTCCAGATAGGCGTCGTCGTTTTCAATCGCCTTCATTTCGTTCGGAAAGAAGAACTGGGCGTTGGCGTGCACCAGCCCCTTTTGAGCGATATAGGCGAAGTACTTGTCCATTTTCTGGAATCCCTTGACGTCGTCAGAGGAAATGCCGTCTGAATAATCAATCCCGACTTTGTTGGACTCGGACAGGTAAACCGAAATCCCGATCGGTTCCGACTGATAAACCGTAAACCCCTGCTCGACGCGGCGGTCGACAATCGCCTTGAAATGCGAGCAAGTTTTCAGCTTGCCGGCGTGAGGACCGGGTTCGTCGAATTCCTCTTTCATCATGCTCCAGTGGGTGTCGCCCAGATAGAAAAACGGCGTTCCGTCGGCGTAGACGAAATACTTCAAGCCCTCGCGAGTTGTAACAAACCCGCGGCGATAGATTTCCAGATCGCCATCGTACGGAACCGCTTTGAGACGTCCCGTCTGACCGTTCAGACCAGCGTCGTCCGGCGTACACGTGGTTTTAAACGTCCAGACGCCGGGTTCCGTCGGAGCGAATCGAACGCGCCAGACTTTTCCGCCGTCCCAAAAGGCGGGAACCGTCAAAACCGTCCCCGATTCAGAGGTAAATGCAACGTCAAGCGTTACATCGTTAAACGCCTGCGCTCCCGACAAGGTCGGTTCCTGATTGGACGAAGGTATCTTCGAATCCGGCTTGTTCGTAGGCATAACCTCGTCCTTCTGCCCGTGCGGCTTCGCACCTGACCAGTCCTTTTCCGACTGGAATTCAAACTCCGTCGCTGTCCAGACCGGAACAGTCCGTTCTTCGCCCAGACATACGGAAACAATCGCGGATAAAACAAACGATAACAGGATATAGCGGGTTTTCATAATGGGTCTCCGTGGATATTAGGGAGTAGGGAATAGGGAGTAGGGAATAGGAAGTTTGCGCTCTCGGCGCGAAACTCTCAAATCAGAATTAATTCTAACAGAATTGAGAGCCGTGTCAAGACATTGAAAGGCGAGCCGGGGTGCGTAAGCCCCCGGGCAGCGAGGCAAAGCCTCGCGCCAACCGCGTAGCGGTTCAATATTTCTAGCCGTGGGTTTCAAACCACCGACTAATGAAAACGAATAAAAGAATATCGTCAAATAACCTTTTCCTTCTGTTCCCTGCAAGGGGACGGAAGGAAAAGGAACTGAAACGATTGGAACCGCCGCGAATAATCATTGAGGCAGTACGCAACGGAACCCGACGTCATTATAAACTTTTTGAGGCATGCTGCAGTCCCGAATCGTTGGTCGACAAAATCTATCTTCATTATTCCAGCCGCCCCCGCGAATTACACGATACTGACTTGAGGATGAGTCATCCATCGGGAAATCCGAATTGCCGTCTCGATGCGAATCCGGCATAACGTAATTCTCGAATTTCTCATTTTTTGTGGTTATAAGAATACATTCATCGACAATAACAAAAGTCAAATACCAATTAGAAAGCATTCTGTTTAGCGCTGAGCGTAATGATACATTAGAGATATTTATATCCGCCAGCAATTCTTCCAGATCAATCATTTCATCCCTGAGAGCCGGATGATCAATTAGTATTTCAAGCTTATACAATTGACTAATGCTATTGATAACATCAGGCAAAGGCTCGTCGGCAAAATTGAAGCTGACGTTCTTTTTCAGCAATTGCATCAGTTGTTCTTCATGCCGGTTGATAACAGAGTTGTCCATTGATAAAAAGAGTTGACGAATATGTTCCGAGTTTTTAAATGATTCATCTGCTTTCGTTTTGGTTGTAATAAGAAGGCATTCATCTTCAATAATATAAGACAAATTTTTGCTCTTGAGCATTCTGTTTAAAGCAGAGCGCAAAGTTACTCCAGATATGTTTATATCAAAAGTAACTTCTTCTGAAGAAATCATCTCATCCTTAAAAGCCGCGCCGTCAAACTGAACCTCTATATGATGCATATCCTTGATTTCAGCAATAACGTCCTCCAACGGCGTATATTCGAAACTGAAGGTCGTTAATTCATTTAACGCTTGTAAAATCTTCTTTTCGTTAGGACTGATAAATGGACTGTCTGATTTTTCGTTTTGTAATGACGCTTCTTCTGTAAAAAAGTCACTATAACTGTCCTCGCACCACTCCCAAACATTTCCTTGCATATCAGAAATGTTCCAAGTGTTTTTGAACGTCAATCCTGCTGGCATTTCGACTGTTTCTCCGTCAAGAGTATGAGTTTCCCGGGCTTTTTTGCGCGGCGATCCTACAGGATGAGTTGTATTGTTACTATTAGTCCCATACCAAACTTCTCCATCCCAATATTCAGAAAACGTATCTGAATTTCCCGACCGACACGCATATTCCCATTGAGCTTCCGTCGGAAGTTTCAAATTCGCTTTGCGACAAAACGTCTGACAATCGTTCCAGGAAACGTTTTCAACCGGAAGATCGTCCCCTTCAAAATAACTGGGGTTGTTTTCCATGACGGCTTTCCATTGCCGCTGAGTAACCTCGGTTTCCATAATCCAGAAACATTCTTTCAGGACAACTCGATGCAGTTTTTCATTGGCAAAGCGTCCCACATCGAATTCTGAAGAACCCATCATAAATTCTCCAGCCGGACACCAACGGAAAGCAAACTCAACCCCGTTGATAGTTATCACTTTGCGATCTCCCGGCAAGAGTTCCCCTTTTGGCTGATTTATTTGCGTCTGTTCAGATTGCTCTGACGTTTCTTCATTTGGCGCCTTATTAGAACCGCACGCAGAAAAAAGCGCTAGAGTTAAAACAACCAGAGCCAAGACAAAAAGATTTCGAGAAAAAGTCATGGTATCGCTTTCCTTGTTGATGAATTGTATTCCTTGAAAACCAACGGCTAGAAATATTGAACCGCTGATGCGGTTCCAAGTGAACGCTTCGCGTC
>JAZUMX010000161.1:0-3914 GCA_045603865.1 Thermoguttaceae bacterium | reverse complement strand
AAGGAAGTAAATCGCTGGGAATTTGCGTCATTATTATTTACCGAAACAATTGGAATTCAAGTTGTTCTATAGGTTATTACGGATGAAGGGAAAAAATGTTAGGGAGTAGGGAGTAGGGAATAGGGAATAGGATGACGCTGCGCGTCAGATTTGCCCTCGCAGCTCGCCTGACCGGTCAACGTACGCGCTCGTATGCAGCAGTTTTTCGCTAAGGTCTGCGCCGTCTTTGGACAGGAACTCGGAATAGGCGCGCTGAACGTCCGGATTTTCGTGCGCCAGACGGGGTTTGTCGCCGCTAATCATGCCGTAAAGCCCTTTGATTCTGGCTTGTCGGACGGCTTGAAACGCAGTTTTCCCCTTGACAATCGGCTGACCGCCGCCGCCAATGCACCCGCCGGGACAAATCATGACTTCGACGAAATCGTATTTGACTTCGCCGTTGCGAACCTTGTTCAGCAGAGCTCTGGCGTTCGCCCCGCCGTGGACAGCGGCGACTTTGATTTTCCCGGCTTTGCCGAGGTCAACTTCCGCCTCTTTGACGCCGTCCATGCCGCGAATGGCGGTAAACTCCTGCAACTGCGGCGGAGCGGGTTTGTCGTTGATATACCAGTACGCCGTTCGCAAAGTCGCCTCCATGTCGCCGCCGGTCGCGCCAAAAATCAGACCAGCGTCCGTCTCGTGGCTCATGACGGAATCGAACGGAATCGGCTCCAGGTCCTCAAAGTCAATTCCGGACTCGTCAATCCAGCGTACCAACTCCCGAACGGTAATCGCCCAATCCATGTCGCGAACGGCGTCGGCGCCCGCCAGAACGCCAGCGGCGTTCATTTCCGGGCGAGTAATTTCGTACTTCTTCGCCGTACAGGGAGCAACCAGAGCGGAAACGATTTTGGACGGGTCCAACTTCATCTCTTTGGCGAACATGGACTTAATCAGCGCGCCCTGCATGAGCATCGGGCTTTTCGACGTCGAAAGATACGGCAGAAACTCCGGGAACCAGTATTCCGCAAACGTCACCCAGCCCGGACAGCAGGACGTAAACATCGGGAAGCGCCGCGGCTCGTTCGATTCCAGACGTTTGATAAACTCTTTCGCCTCCTCGACGACCGTCAAATCCGCGCCGAAAGTCGTATCAAAGACGTAATCGAACCCCAGTTCCTTCAATGCGGCAACGGTTTTCCCCTCGACGTTGGTTCCTGGCGCATAGCCGAACAGTTCTCCCAACGACACCCGCACCGCGGGGGCGACGGAAATCGCAGACGTTACCCCTGCCGCCTTGATCGCTCGACCCAAGCCGGGGTAGACATACCGTTCCGTCATGGCGCCGGACTTGCACAGATTCGTACACTGCCCGCAATGGATGCAGATCGGCATTTTCGTAACTTTGATATCGTAAAAACCGCGAACCGACTGCAGCGCTCCGCACGACTTCTGGCAATGGTCGCACATCTGACACTTTGAGTCCCGCCAGACAATCGACGGGTTGTCTACAGCAATGGGCGTCGGCGTCCCGAAACCTTCAGTCGCCATAGGTTTTCCCATCTGTCCTAGCCCTTGAGCGCCTGACGTCTGGGACAAATTCAAAACAGCCAGCGGCGCCATCGCGCCAACTTGCAGCATGGTTCTTCTATTCATGGGAGTTACATATTCAATTTGAATAAATTTTACGTCATTCACAACGGCGGCGCGCCAAAATCGGCGGTTTCTGCAGTCGTTTCCAGATATTATCCGTATTATACAGAAAACATCGAGTAATTGCAAGACTGCGTAAACAACAATTTGTTTCATAGCAATCGAATAATCTGCGTAATTCTTGAAAAATTTTTCGTTTTTTTGGTTACAATCTTTCTGGAAATTCGTTTAAACCTATTGAAAAACAAAAAACAGGCAGTAAAATATAATAATAAAGAGTTTATTTTTCGTCAACAAATCAACAAAAGAAAGAGATGCGAGTTATGTTGTCGATTTTTTTAAGTTTTCGGCGCCTGATGGAATGGCTGGGCTGGTGGAAAAACCCAACCGACCAAAAGATTAAGGAGATTTCCACTAACATCAAAAAGTGTGAAGACAAGCTCAAATCCCAACAGGACAAGCTCAAAGACCTCAAACGAACTATTGAGGATACACAGGAAGAGATTCTGCTCAAAGAAAAGGAACGCGATTCTCAAACCGGGAAGATTCGTGAAATTACAGAAATGGAGATTCTTTCGCTCTTCAAGACGTTTGAATCAACGTCCGGAATGCGCGATTTGATTTTCCGAAATATCAGTTCTCTCCAAACTGTTATCAGCAAATACAAAGAATATCGAACAGCTCTTGAATCGGACCTGGATTCTGAGCAATTGGAAACTTTGACAATGGATTTATTAGACAACGTCAAGGAACTTCAATATCAAGACCGCGAGCTGAAACGTTTGGAAAACGTTGGGTATTCAGCATCAGAAAAAGAACAAGCTGTCGATTTAAACGCCAAGCTGGCTCAGCTGCATGGCGAAACCGCTTCTGTTACGCCGGAAAAGACGCCGGAACCGGTTATGCCGCAGTATGAAGCGCCGAAAAAGATCGAAATGCCTTCAAACGAAGAAGTCAGCGCCCTCGAAGCGCAGTTGAAAGCGCTTCATAAAGAAATCGAACCGGAACAAAAAACTCAAACGCCGGTCGAGTCCAATCAGGAACAGTTGAAAGAATAGTCCAGACGGTCTGTTCCACTCGTACACTTTACATGCCCCCCTCAAATTCAAGGAGAATTCCACAATGGGAATAAGTGAATCATTCAGCAATCTGTTCAAAACCAAACAGGAACGCGAAAAAGAACTCCGACGCCGTCAGCGCCGCGCCTTTACCAAAGCGGAAGACGCTGTCGACACGGTCAATTCGGCAATCAATGAACTGACCAAAGACAAGCTCAAGTCGTGGGACGACGCCAAAAAAGCCGCATCCATCGGTCAAAAGGGAGCGGCAATCCTTTCCCTGCAAAAGTTTCGCTCTATTGAAGTTCAGATTTACCAGCTCGAAAAGCGCAAATGGGTTTTCCAGAATTACCTGACCCGTCTGAAAATGCTCGACGTCAACAACGTTTTCGCCGAAGCCATGGAAGCGATTAACCAGGTTGTAACAGTCGACGTTGACGCCATTGCCGACGCCATGGACAACATCGACGACAAACTCCTCGACGGCGCTGAACTGGATCGGATGTGGGAAAAGAACTTCGAAAAGAATATTAACGGCATGTCCGTCAAAGAAACCGACATCATTCCAGACGTTGACTCGCTGTTCAATTCCCTTCAGGGAGAAGTCGCGCTGGATATCGGCGGCGGAGCCAAAGACGTTTCCAATAAAACAAAAGCCTCGATTAACGACGTTCAGGCAAAAATGGATGCCATTCTTAACGAATCCTCGGAGAAGTAAATGAGTTTCCTGTCAGACAAAAAGAAAGAGCATGAAGACGCTGCTGTCGCCGCGTTGGACAAACGCGACTACGCTCTGGCGTTCGCTCATACCGTCAAGGCGGCGGAATACGGTCTGCAGCTGGCGCGTCAGACGGAAGGCGAAGTTTCAGACGCCTACGTCGAAGACGCCAACAGTTTGCTCGACACGGCAAAAAGCATCAAAAAGCAGATTGGCAAAACCGCGACAATTACAGCAGACGGGAAATCCGGCTCTGTCGATTCCGAAAACGGCTCTACTTTAGGCGAGGAGTGGCTCGTTCGTGACAAACCCAACGTCAAGCTGGACGACGTCGCCGGCTTGGAAGACGTCAAAGAGGCTTTGCGGGAAGATATCGGCAACGCTATCAAACATCCGGAACTGTACAAGACGTTTGGAATTGCCGCCGGCGGCGGGATTCTGTTGTTCGGCCCTCCGGGCACAGGAAAAACGTTCATCGCCAAAGCGGTTGCCGGAGAACTGGACGC
>JAZUMX010000160.1:0-22123 GCA_045603865.1 Thermoguttaceae bacterium | reverse complement strand
TCTTTCCTCCCCCCGCGCCGTAGGCGCGGGGGGAGGAAAGAGGGGTTGACTCGATTAGAGAGAAACGTTTCGATCGCCTTTCCGTGGGCTGGAGCCCACGGTTACAAGGGTTTCGTCCCTCCAGGACGCGATTCAACATTCCAACTTCACCTATCTTCACAAGAAAATTTTGCGGCGCCCAAATCGACAAATACCCTTCTTTTCCTGATTGACAACAATAACGCGATAGATTATAATAATAACAAGCGCTGACGCATTCCAGATAATGCCTGTTGTCGCGCTGCCGTTTTACCAATCCCGCTTGAATAACGAGAACCTGCTATGAAAACCCGCTCTAAAATAGCTCTGTTTGCATTGTTGTCTATAGCGATTATCGTTTTAGCGCTGTATTGCATTTACGGAATTTCAACGCGCCGGATTCACGATCCCGAAGCTAAAGGTGTATCAACGTATTACTATCTCGGCGAGATGTTGGTATACAAGAGCTTTGAAAAAGACCCCGTCAAAAAGCGCGTTAAAGTCGTTGTCAAAACCGATCCCCGCATTGACGAATTGGTTAAGAAAACGCGCGGCTTATTTCTCCGAGATCAAATTGTATGCTTTGAACGGGCATTTGCAACCGGCGAATTCGACAATTCATGCTACAGCGCCGGAATTATTGACTACGCTGCTTATATGGGCGATTTGGATCATGTAAAAAAGTTGATACATGAAAGAAAGAAAAAAACATATTATTATGAAGTTCCTGTGTTTAGCGCTGCAAGAGGGGGGCATTTGGAAGTCGTTCAATGGCTGGTTGAAAATGAGTTGAATAATAAATCTCTCAGCAGATATTATATAAGTCCTCTCTTCGATGCAGCTGAAAGCGGAAATCTTGAATTGGTAAAATGGCTTATTGAACATGGCGCCGTTACAAAAACCGAAAAAGATTCCTTTCGTTCAGAGGATTACGTTATTTTTCACGCCGCGAAAAGCGGAAACTTGGAACTGGTTCGATGGCTTATTGGGCACGGAGAAGATATTAACGCTAAAGTTTTTGGTAAAACGGTTGCTCATTATGCGGCTCAAAGCGGTAATCTGGAATTGATGCAGTGGCTTGCTGAAATAAAACCTCTGCTTGTTGATTCTATCGACCACTCCGGGAAAAGACCGATTTGGTATGCAGCCGAAAGCGGCAATCTGGAATTGATAAAGTGGATGGTTCAACATGGAGCGTTTTTCGAGCCGGAACTTCTTTCACAAGCCGCTAAAAGCGGAAATCCGGAAATGGTGCGATGGGTGTTTGAAAAGGGAATCACTAAAAAATATCTCGGCGGCATAAACGACCTCATGATTTCGAGAAAACAACACATTCTGGATACAGCTGTTCTATACGCCGCTCAAAGCGGCTCGTTGGAATCAGTTCAGTTTTTGTTGAAAAACGGAGCGTCTATTTATGCCTGCGAAAAGGTTTTGAGGCAGTTAAATGCTAATATCCTAAATGTTTATTACAGGCGAGGCGATTCTAATAGAGTCAGCGATATTCTTTCCTGCGCTGTTGACAGCGGCAACCATGTTTTGGTTGAATGGATTATTGACCAAGGATTTAATATCAATTCCAGTTTAGCTCTTTCAGACGCGATTTTTAATCAGGATTATCTTATGGTCAGACATCTGGTTGAAAAAGGCGCTGATATAGACACTTTCTCAAATTACAATAATCCCCTTGCGATGGCAACCCGCAGAGCAGGTCAAACCGGCAGTAACGATATGAAAATTATTAAATATCTCGTTGAACGCGGCGCAATTACAGACGTGGGAACTTACGCTAACGACCCGATCTATTCTCCTGCATCGAATGGCAATTTGGAATTGGTCAAGTACCTGATTCAACACAAAGCAAGCGGTTCCAGAGCGTTGACCTATGCAAAAAGAAGTTATGATGAAAATGCAGGTTCTGACGATTACTCTCCCGAGTTTGATCAAAAAATTCGACAAACAATTAAATGGCTTGAAGATCAGGGGTTTCAGCCAGAAGCAATCTCGAACGAGTAGCTTCTGCCTGAACGCCGCGGGTTTTATTTTTAAAAAACTTGTACGATTTGAAATCTGACGACAGATAATCAAATGATGGGGTAAAATTTATTCGGTTTTCCGGCAATGTTTTAGAGCAATCGGAAGGATGAGCAATAAACTCGGCGGATGCCAAGCTGTCTGAAAACCGAATAATCTGTTAAACGGTGATTTTATAACTCCGTTTCCATGTTTATGACTTTTTTGTATTTTTCCAATTCAGATTCAACAAATTCTCGAGTCAGTTTGGAAATAGCGTTCTTGTTTTTGTTGACAAATCCCTTTGTAAATTCAAGAAAACGATTTGAAAATTTTGGAGTAAAATCATCATTTCGTATTTTTTCAATTTCGATGTCGCTCAGCGCTGATTTGAACCAGGAAAAATTGGTGTTTTTAACAAACTCTTCCGTATTCTTTTTCCCGAAAATAGAGAGAATGGGCTTTTTCAAATAGCCGTTGAGAGTTAAATACGTCAGCAAAACATCAGTTGTAAATGAACTCAAAGCCTGTGCGATTGTATCTCCCGCCCAAAAATCGGGATTTTGGGAAATAAACGAACCGACATTAAATTTTGTCGAACCAAAAGTATATTCTTTCGGAGTGATGCCGCAACTGACAAACCAATTCTTTAGTTTGTTCTGAATAACCTGGTCAAATCCCTTGCCGTTTACTTCAAACAGCGGCTGCAGAATCTCCTTGATTTGTGCAATATTGTTTTTAATATTGTCTTTGATCTTTGATTCCATGTCAGAAATTTTCCCGCCGTCCTGACGAAATTTTTTCATTTTGGGCAAAGCGAATTCATTAAATAATGAATTCGCAATGTCCTTGATTCTTTTTTCATCTGTAAGAGATTCTTCAATCATCTTAACCTGAGAACCGATAAAAGCTTCTTTTTCATCCAGCAGCTTCTGGTATTTGCTTTCAGCAGCATTTTTAATTACTGCATATTTTGCCAACCCCATGGAAATGGCGGCAAATACATTTTCGCAATCTACAATTTGAGATTGAGGCAAGAGTTCGCTGCAAATATCGCGTGAAAAAGCCCATTTGCTGCTTCCGCCCGCCAGGAGCGTTTTTTGAATGGAATCGAATGGGATGTTCTTCTCGACAAATCCGCGTTTGAGTTCATCTCGAAACCATGAAACCAGATCAATTGTTCCAGAAATGGTAAACCTGGTGTTTCTTAAAACCGGACTTAACCGGGTGCGCTTCTTAAATGATTCTGATGGAGTATATGCGGCAGCGCGTCGCATGAATTCTTCCCATGTCATGGATAAACGATAACGATTATCAAAGAACGGATCGTACGAACCGGTTCTGTTCTTTACTGTGAAATCCGAAAACTCTTCTTTAAGCTGTCGGCTTAGTACCGTGCGAACATAGTAGTCTTCGTTATTGTTAATAAGATTCTGCTCAGTCTTTGTTGGGTCTGTTTTTTGAATCTGTTCAAGAATCCACTCATAGAACAAATCGTCGAACAAACGACCGCCCAAAAGCATGTCGCCCCACGAATGAAGAATTTTGCCTTTTTGCAAAATCGCAAAGTCACAGGTGCCGCCGCCAAAATCAACCACCAGAGTGTTGTCATTGATCATGACCTCAACGGTCTCGTCTGAACATTCGTCCTGATAGGAACTCAACGCGCCAAACGGTTCGTCCAATAAGCGAATTGTTCCATATCCAGCCTGCCTTGCAATGTGAGCCAGACAGTTTTTATAGGAATCTGACGCCTCGCTGGGCACGCCAAAAATCACGTCCATCTCAAGAGGATTAAGCGTATTGTCATTCTGCTGATACAGTTTCAGAGCTTCCTTCAAAAAACAGATGGAACTCTGTCTGGCGTCTTCGGAAATCTCAATATCCGGTTTGAAGTTTGTTGCCAAAACCATGCCAACGCTCTGAATATCGTCATCGCTTGCTCCGCCATAATAATTGAGAGCTTTTTTACCAATAACGATTTGTCCCTGACGAGAACCTTTGGTAAATTTCAAGCACGCCGAATCAATTCCTTTGTCGTTGTCTCCACCGGTTAAGTAATTGCATGGAATTGCTTTGCCGCCCACAGTGGTAACGGAAAAGTACGTATTGTTCGTTCCAAAATCAACCGCTAAAATCTTTTTCATAATAACATCCTTTTGTTGTGTATTTCAGTAGGTCGAAAGTTACTAAATCCCACTTTTGCGTTTTGCAACGCCCTTTTGTTCAACATTGCCATTGCGGATAACGGGTCGTTTGACAATTTCAATGGTTTCCCCGTCCTCTGGAGGCAATCCAAAAATATTGTATTGGTTTTCCATTTCCTGCGTCCATACCGCTGTTGGTTTTGGCTGCGGTTTAACTGGTTCAACAATGGAGGTTGGAGAACTGACAGAGGGCTTGTTAATCTGTCGTGTAAATTGCATGGCGCCTTCAGGAATCGGATAACCGCAGATCTCAAACTGAAGAGCTAAATTATGTAAAATGGGTTCGAGATTTTGGATGTCCGTTTCCCATAGATCACAAATACATCTATACATCTTTGTCATGTATTCCGCGGATTGACCGGAAGCGTCAACCTTTTTTTGGAGGTTTTCAATTTTTCTCAAAAGAGAGCCTTCCTGATCTTTCCATTGTTTCTCTGCATTTTGCCATTTTTCATCAAAAAGTGCGTTAGACTGGTTTAAACTGGAAGTAAAAAGAACAATGCCTTGAATCTGATCCAGATACAGCGGTTCCAGTTTTTGAAGATAATCTGCATAGTTGAACGCATTTTTACGCTTTGTCATCATCAAAACCAGAATTGTTGCCAGATATAAACACATTCTTTTGAAGAATGCGCCGCTGATCATTTTTTTAGAACCAAAGAAATTGATCGGTGAAATGTATTTGGCAAGCTGAAGAACCGTATCTACGCCCATCGCGGCAAAAACAGCTTTTTCGAGCCATTGACGATACTTTTCATTTGCTGTAATCCCCAAAATGCCAGAGGCAAAGATTGCCGCTCCGAACGTTGCGCCGATAAACGTGACAAAGCTGGACTGTCCATCCATATTGGAGATCCTTGTAAAAAGTCCTGTCAGCATTGAACCGAGAACTGCTCCAATAACAACCAGCACGGCAATCGTCCATGCCGGAATTTCAAGTTGGATCTGACCGCCAACGGGCGCCTGGAATGGTTTGAATAAACGGCAAATCAATCCCGAAATGTTGGGGACGGCGTTTTTCTCTGACGGGAACGCTTTCTTCATCCAGAATGAATCCGAGCTGCAAATTGATTTAACAAAATCAGGGTGGAGCGTATTTGCCAGAGTCTGAAGTTCTTCCTGGACGGGAATTGCATTAAGTCCTTCAGGTGAAGATATCATTTTTTCTTTTAATGCGTCGATAAACGCTTGAGCTTGCGACTGAGCCTTTTCAACGGATTTCTCATAAAGCTCAGTACCAGGGCGGAAGCGTTCGCCATTTAAAATCCCAAGGTAATCTGACCACGAATCAGATGGGGTAATTACCTCCTCCGGAACGTCTTCAATTCCTGTTACGCGACCGGAAGCGCGAGACAGCGCTGAAAATTGGCTGTGGACTTTTAAATAAATGACAAGAATAAACAGCGCAATTGCAACCCAAAACCAAATGGATTTGAAGGGATTTTCCCCGGCGCTGTCCTGATCGGAAGCTTGATTCGGTTGAACCGCGGCATTCTCTGCGGGAGCCGGTTGAGTTGTCGATTGCGGTACCGGAGCGGACGCAGCCGGCGCTGGCTGAGCCGGGGCTGGTTGAACTTGTTCCAGGTTATGAACGGGTTGTTCAGATGAAACCGTTGGAGAAGAGGTTGGCGCGTCTTCGTTTGCAATTCCCAAAGAAGCGCAGCATAAACAAACCATGACAGAAGAAACAAACAACAGGATTGATTTGCATTTCATTTGGACGCTCCTTTTGAAATTAAAATGATGACTATGATTTAACAAATGTCTGTGAATTTGAATTATTATCAAAAAAAAGCAGCAAAAGCCTTCTGCGAATGCCGTGAGAACTGTTAAGGTTTAATTAATTCCAACCGGGAACGCTCAAAACGAAACTGTTCGAAATGAGCGCTCCGGTAAAAACGTCGTTTTGATCTTGTATACATTTTATTAGCATACAATAAACGCGAATTGAATATCAGGCATTATCAATGAAGTCATTGACGCTGTCCAGCAACGTGCGAAGCGTACTGCGATTATTATCCAGTTCCTCTTTTTTCTGTTGCGTTTCGAATTCACCCTGCTGGAGAACTGCCCGTGCGCTGTCGATGGTGTCTTTGACAGCCTGAATTTCATTATTCATACCAGCTTGAATGGCGTCTTGAATAGCTTGCGTTTTCTCAAAAACCGCTTGTCCAAGAGTCTTGCCATTCTCATCAGCGTGAGCTTGAATCTCTTTAGCAATATTTTCAGCAGTTTTATCTTTAATCTTTTTTGTTACGCCTTTCATCGTAAACAAAGCCTGAATTCCGCCAGCTGTCAATAAAAGGGGAATGAGAATCAGGGGGTTAAAAATGCCTAAAACAGCAGCGCCAGCCATAATTGCAATACTGGGAATAAGGGATTTAAGCATTTCCTTATAACCCAGAGTGGCTCCAACCGCGGCTGAACCAACTCCACACAATAACAATCCGCCAGCAGCAGAAAGGACTCTTTCCATTACCCCAACTTCTCTGACGCCAACATTTTCGGATTCCCCTGTAATGGACAGCTTTGCATCCGAAATGTCATTGTAAAAATCTTCCAAATTGGTTTGGATGTCATTACCCAAAGAATTAAGCCTTTCTTCCAGGAGTGGTTTGAAAGTGTTGTCTTCCCATTCCATCTGGGCTTTTTCCATGCATTGTCCAACATATTCAGAGCATTCCTGAATAATCGCTTTTGCCTGTTCGGATGTCTTTGTCGTTGTGAAAAATTTAAGGTCATTTTTCAACTCGTAACTATCAAGCCATTCTTTAATTTTTGTAGATTGGGCACGGAGAAAATCTTCAAAGCTATTTCCAGCATCATTTTTGATATCATTTCGGATTTTTTCAATCTTTTGGATTGTAAAATCCCGATTAAGTTCGGCATTTTTCAGCTGAGGTTCAGCGTTTTTCGCGTTCTCTTCGAGTTGAGCAAGCGATTGGCTAAGCGTTTTTTCCTTGTTAGGAATGAAATCCAGCAAGGCGTCGTTAATAAACTTTCGAAGATCCTTCGACGGTTTAATCAGCTTGAGTCTGCCGCGATTGTCAATGAGGAACGCGCTAAGGTTTTTTTCCAGTTCAACGAAACCGGATTCATTCAGTTTTTCTGCATCTCCAGCAATTTTGGCGTCCAAAGCGTTTGCAGAAGAAACGAATTGAATTCCATTGGACAATTCTGTTTTACTGTCCAGTTTCTTATGAGCAAAGGATACAACGCGATCTCGTTCTACCTGACGAACTTCATCAAAGCGGTTGCAAATAAAGAACAGGTCTTCATAGCCGTTGCGCCGCAGGGTGTTGTCAACGACGTCCATTTCAGAAGCGGAAGCCAAAGCGCTGCAGGTCATAACAAAAATAATCGCGTCTGCCTGTCCGAGATAATCTGTAGTAACCTGAGTTCTGGATTTATGCTCGTTCAAACCGGGAGAGTCGATAATTTCAACATTGTTTTTCAGCAGCGGCAGCGGCCAGAACAGTTCAACTTTTTTGTACGGGGACTCGAAAACGGACTGTGCCTGATCTTTGCCGGGATCGGGAATGACAACAAATTCTTCGACCCGGTCAGCGGGAATTTCCATGGGTGGGATTTCACCTTCTGCCCGATGAGCGTCAATATGCTTTTGAACGTCGGGGGCAAGTTCGTATGGCGTGGATTCCGGAAATGGATTTGCAAAGTGCAGAACGGCTTTCTTTTCCGGTCCATACTTGACTTCGTTGATGACGGCGGTGCAGGGAATCGCGTAAGCGGGAAGAACGTCCTGCCCCAAAAGGGCATTAATGAAGGTGCTCTTCCCGCGTTTGAATTCTCCAATAATCAGAGTTTTGAAGGAATCGCCATCCAATTGGCACAACGTCTTTTCCAGTTTTTGGACCTCTCCGGAAAGACCAAGGCTCTTGGCGATTTTGAGCGCTTTGCCGATGTAATCGTGAAGTTGAGATTTTTTCTCGTTAAATGTTGTAAGCGGAGCGCTGATAACATCAATCGAATCTGTTGACATGGTTTATAAAACCTTTCGTTAGGGTTAAGGGTTGAAAAACAGATATAACGTTAAAGTTATATGACATTTAATAATTGAGTTATTGAACGTTACGGATTAACTGCGTCCGAATCAATTTGCGTCTGGAAACGGTTTAATATATCCAGATCAGCCTGTGTTGAATCCAGCTTTTTACAAAGTTCGTTCAATTCTGCATTTTCTCGTCCAATAATGTTGTTTATAACAGTCTCGTGAGACTGGTAGTATATGTCCATTAAGCGTGCAACGCCATTTTGCGCATTTAAACATGCCTCGTCCAATACTTTTCGAATTCCTGGCATTAAAGCGTTTTGATACCAGAATGAAAATTGATTTTTTAGCATTTCCCGTAACTCTTCACGCATTTGAGTTGGGTCGCCAAACATGTTTGTTAAGCGACTGACGCCGCGATGTGCCCAATCGCCCAAATTGTTTTTTAAAAAGTTGCTAACAGAGGCGCCGAATTCTGTTTGATTAAATACGCTATCGGAATAGGCGGCATCCAATTGTTGAAGGAGATCTCCGGTTTCATTATTGATTTTCATTGATAATGAATCTTGAGAATCCAGTTCTTTCATATCAAAACTGGTATCAATATCTACGGATACAGATACGCTCAAATTGCGATATGCGTCGCTGAATTCCCGTTTAAAAATCTCCAAAATCTTTTGCGCTTCCAGAAAAAAACGTTCCCGATATGGTTGTATCGCTTCTAATGCTTCGCGCCATATTGATTTACATTTTTCCTGGAATCCGGTTGTTGCAATCCAACGAACAGACTCTTTATTAGTTGCATTATCTAAATTCTGCATGAGCTGACTATAATTATCATCAGCAACTTTCATAACTGCTGTTTGCCACCCTTCGTCCTGTTTGGCAATTCGCTCGTTATATTCCTGAGTTTTCAAGGCAAGCCATTCTCTTGGGTTTGCCAGTTGTTTGGCAGACAGGAGATCGCGCCTTTTTTCAACTTCCTGCCGACGACTGTTGACAATGGCAGTCATCTGCGGCAGGATGCTGTTTTGTAAAATATCTGTCAGCTTTTTGTTTAAAATGTCTGTACGACCTGAAGAAAGTTTTTGCTGGAAGACGCTTTCAAAATCTGCAAACATTTTTTTATAGAAGACGTCCAACTCCGATTCCTCATGATTTTCATTTGCAAATCTTGCGCTAACAGGAACAATCGCTGCCAGATTCCTGTGAGTTTCATTCGTCATGCGCGTATTTATATAACTCAGCTGACGAGCCTGTTCTCGAGGGCGAATTCGATCAATTTGAGTAACAACGCCAATACAGCGCTTTTGAATTGTTTCCAAATAATCTCTGACGAAATTACAAAGCGTTTGAGAGCATGGGGTTGTTGCTGGAATAATAACCAAAGCGGCGTCGCAGAATTTCTGAATAATTCCCTGGGTTACCTGGGAATGACGGATATTGTTGGCATTAATGCCAGGAGTGTCAATAATAACCAGCCCGTTTCGGAGAATGCGGTTTCGCAGATAAATCATTACGCGATCTACGGAAGATGCGTAATTCTCATCCGCGGTATAGCGGTTAATAAATTCACGAACTGCAGGATCGTCCGGTTCGAGCGAAGAAGAATCATTATCGATAGGAATTTCGTCCTGAAGACGAAGTCGACGCCCATCGTTAAACAGAATTTCGACGTCAAACTGAGAACCATAACAGATAAATGTTGGAGCGCAGGTTGTGCCCTGAAGGACGTCTTCTTTAAGAACGTCTTTATGCAAAAGAGCATTAATGAGCGTACTTTTACCGGATGAGAATTCGCCAGCAACGCCTAAATATAATTTTGCGTCATTCCGTCGCGCAAGAAAGGAATCTACGATATCGCGTATTGGTCGCCATTGTGCATAAGTCCAGTCGTATTTTTTTTCAAGTGTATTGAAATAATCAATAAACGAATCAAAATTCACAGTTTGTACTCCTTGGATATATTCGTAGGCTAAGCTATCCGAAATGGAAACACCAGCTTGACTTCTGGTTAAAATAGGGAATATTCGAATTTAACACTCAATGAGTTGACAACGAACTCCTCACATTGAATCACAACCCCCATAAAGTAATAATAACGTTGGTGTGACATGAGGTATAATCAGTTCAAACCTTAAGCAAATTACAATCCCAAAAGGATTTTTGACAATTCCAGTATGTAGTAAATATGAAACCTGATAAATTTTACTGACAAAGCTGTAAATTATAATACTCTTGGAATTATCGTGTTTATGATCAAGAATTTGCGACTGCCTGGATCCCGTTAATCTTGTATAACAACAATAACTGAAACAATTGTTTCAGAATATAATCATTTATATGTAATAACTACTTTATTCCCAAACATTTTAAAAAATGTCAAAAAACACATCAACTAAGATGACATTTTATTATTAACGACAATTATAATGCCGTGTAATTAAAAGTCAAATATTTCTATTTTTATTTTTACAATATTTCAAAAAATCCAATTAATACTAAAAGAAAACAGAATTAAAACGAGAAAAGCCGTCAATAATAAGATTTTGATCGTTTTTCTATTGCTTTGTAAAATATATACATTGAATTTCAAATATAAACCTTTATATCGTATAGAGTTAAGAATGATCATCAGTATCATATAATATTTTTCTACGTCAGCTTTCTCTTTTTCCCCATTGCAGATATTAGGTTTTTTCTGAAAATCTTAGAAAATTTTTTGATAAACTGGCCTAATATACCTTTACGGATTTGATTTTAAGACGTATAATGCGACAAGAGGATTATTTATATTTTATCTGAGCAAGACGATATGAAAAAGCAAAATAAGGAGAAAACAGGTCTTTGGTTAATCGGCGCGCGAGGCGGAGTGGCTTCGACGGCGATACTGGGATTGTCGGCTTTGCAGGCTGGCAAAACGGACGGGACTGGGCTGGTAACGGAAAACTACGATTTCAAGGACGTCAGTTCCGTTTTCCCCGCCTGGTCAGAGTTCTTCGTCGGCGGATGCGAAATCCGAACCGGGGCGATTTACGACACCGTAGCGACTTTGGGCGGAATCCATCCTGCCATTCGTTCTGACCTGATTCAGGCGTGCAAACGCGACCTGGCGGCTATCGATTCCCGACTTGTCCCCGGCACGATTCGCGGCTCTGGGAAATGCATCGCGTCTTTGGCGGATATGGATCTTCCAACGGAAGACGCGCCTGCTGAAACCGTTGCTCGTCTTGAAAGTCAAATGAAAGCCTTTGTCGAGCAAAACGGGCTTTCTTCCCTGATTGTCGTCAACGTTTCGTCTACAGAGCCGGTCAACGCGGCTGTGCAATCCATTCTGGAAAAGGGCGGCGACGACAGCAAAAAGCTCAAATCCTTATGGGATAAAGCGTTGAATAAAAAATGCTCTCAGTCCTCTGAATCCTCTCTTCCGGCAAGCTCGCTGTACGGATACGCCGCCATGAAAAATGGCTGGACGTTTATCAACTTCACGCCGTCCACCGGCGTTCCCGTTCCGTTGGGAGACCTGTGGAGCGAACAGTACGGTTCCGCGTACATGGGATTCGACGGCAAGACGGGGGAAACGCTCATGAAAAGCGTTCTCGCCCCGATGTTCCGCAACCGGAACTTCAACGTCATGAGCTGGGTCGGACACAATATTTTCGGCAATCTCGACGCTGTCGTTTTAGACGATCCCGCCAACAAGACAGCCAAAGTCGCCAGCAAAGACCGGCTTCTGGGAGAAATCCTGGGATATCGCCCGCAAACGCTGGTAACGATCGAGAGAATTAACAGTTTAGGAGATTGGAAAACCGCCTGGGATCACATTCATTTCCAGGGATTTTTAGGCACGCCAATGGCGCTCCAGTTTACGTGGGAGGGCTGCGATTCGATTTTAGCGGCTCCGTTGGTACTGGATTTATCGCGTTTGGCTCTTACCGCCCGCCGCAGAGGACAGACAGGGCGGCTGGATTTCCTCTCCTCGTTTTTCAAGAGTCCGCAGGGCGTGTCAACGCACGATTTCGCCAGGCAGTATTTAGCCCTGTACGACTGGGTTATGGGAGCGCAGAACGGCAATTAACTTGCAATCCGGTTCTTGCTCACAACTAAAATAAATTGTTTACAAATGAGTCCAAATGAAAACCAGAATCGTTCAGGAAACGATTCCAAACGCGAAGACGCAAAGTCTCGCAATGCAGAAGCGCGTAAAAACCGCGCAGCTAAAAAATCGGAACTGAAAGAAGACGAACCGATTATCAAAACAACGACTCGACGTCCCAAACCGACAAAAGAGTCCCCGATTCCGTCGCCCGTTCCGCGATACAATCCTTCAATCCGAGACGCCAAGCGTCCGGACGTTCCCCCGCCCCCGGTAGGATACAAGACCGACGACGAGGACGAAGACGACGGTCTGGACAGTCTGTTTGACTTCGATTCCGAAGACATGCAGCAAACCGTTGCCGACCGCCCGTCTCGAGGGAAAAATCGCGGCAAGCGCAATTCCAATCGTGATAACGACCGCGCATCCAACGACAAACGTGACAAAAAAGGCGGCGAAAAGCCCCGTGACGAAAAGTTGGCTGGAGATCAAAAAGCGCGTCAAAACAACCGCAAAGACAAAGAAGAACCGGCTAAAAAAGCACCGGTCAAAGCCGCGCCCGTCAAGGCAGCCGCGCCTGTAAAAAAGGCGGCTGTTGAACCGGAGCCGACGTCCGACACGTTCAACCTCTTGGCGGAAATCAAGCGGAAAATCAAGCTGGAACTTCTCGAAGAGCTTCGTCAGGAGCTTCAGGAAGAACTCCGCGAAGAGCTTAAACAGGAACTCGGTCTGGGAAAACGCCCTCGCGTAACGCCAGCGCCGAAGGAACTCGCGGAGCCAAAACCCGCGTCTGATTTCGATTCGACCGATTCCGCTGATAAAAACTCTGCGGAAAAAAAAACGACTTTTCGAAAGGAAAAGGACGTTTTAACCGCTCAAAACGGTAAAAAAAAAGCCGTTTTGAGTGAAGATAGAGAAGATGCGTCAAATGAAGACCCTGTCGAATTGTTCGACATGAACCAGGTCAGTCAGGGGCGATACCAAAAATTTCAGCCCCTGATTGAAAGCTCTGAACCTGTCGAACGGAAAAAAGCCAGTCCGAAAGTCTCAATCTCCACGGAAACGCCTGCTGTCTCGGCGCAGGATTCTGTATTGGACAGCAAGTCAGACGCGTCTGACAAGGCAAAGCCCGCTCCGTCTAAAAAGAAGGCGAAACAGGAGACAAGCGCTCCTGACGGGGAATCTGCGTCTGGAAAGAAAGCCGTCAAAGCGTCTGGGCAGAAGACCGTTGAGCCGCGAAACGCCGCGCCGGAAAAGAAAGCTGTGAAAAAGATGGCTGTCAAGGCGCAGCCAGATAAGGAGTCTCCCGCGCCCAAAGAGTATACAGACGACGCGGAGCCGGAAAGCGCTCAGGACTGGTCGAACAACAAGTTCTCGCAGTTCAACTTAAAGCCGGAGATCATGCGGGCGCTCAACAAGTTTGACTACCTGGAGCCGACGCCGATTCAAATGGGGGTAATCCCTTTGGCGGGAACCGGACGCGACGTAATGGGTCAGGCGCAAACCGGAACCGGCAAAACCGCGGCGTTCTCGCTCCCGATTCTGCAAAAGCTGGAATTTGACGAAACGATGTTCTCGCCCCGCGCTTTGATTCTCGTCCCGACGCGCGAACTGGCTGTTCAGGTCAGAGACGAAATTCTGCGTCTGGGCAAGTACACCGGTTTGGCGATTGCCGCGTTTTACGGCGGCGCGCCGCTGGCGAAACAAACCGCGCTCTTGTCAGAGGGCGTCGATATCGCCGTCGGTACGCCGGGTCGAATCATCGACCTGTTTATGCGAAAAGCCCTCGATCTGTCCAAACTGGAATTCGTCGTTCTGGACGAAGCGGACAGAATGTTGGACATCGGGTTCCGCCCGGATATCGAGAAGATTCTGCGCCGCTGCCCGGACTCGCGGCAGACAATGCTCATGTCCGCAACCATTCCGCCGGAAGTCGATCATCTGGCTCGGCATTACATGAACAATCCCGAAAAGCTGGACTTCTCGCCCAAAAATCTGGCGGTCGAGACGATTGAACAGTCGTACTTTTCCGTCGCGCCGGAACGCAAAGTCGAGCTGCTCAAACGGCTTTTGGAACGCGAGAACCCGCATCAGGCGATTATTTTCTGCCGAACCAAAAAGCGAACGGAACAGCTGACGGCAATCGTCAAAAAATGGTATCCGGACGCGCTGGGCATGCACGGCGACATGGAGCAGGACAAGCGCATGAAGACGATTCAGAAGTTCCGCGACGGCAAAGTCCGGCTTCTGGTTGCAACGGACGTTGTCGGACGCGGCCTGGACATTTCCGGCGTGTCACACATTATCAACTACGACATCCCGCAGTTCTGCGACGACTACGTTCACCGGGTCGGCAGAACCGGCCGCATGGGCAAAGAGGGCGTCGCGTTCACGTTTGTAACAGCGGAAGAAGGAGTCGAGTTGACAAGAATCGAAATGAGAATCAACAATCTGCTCAAACGAGACGAGATCCCAGGCTTTGCCGCGTTCGCCGCTCCGTCCGCAACGCCTAACAAAGAGGAATCTAGCGCCGCGAAGTCGGAACCAATTGCGGAAGAACCGCCCAAACCGGTTTTCGGACAGAGAACCCGCCGCGTACGCCGAGCGTTGTAATATAAACTGCAAAGCAGAGAACTGTCTTATAGCGGATTTCATCTTAAGTGTAATCCGCTTTTTTATCTAAGCAACGAGTAGATTTGATATCTGTAATTATTGATTCCGCTCAATTATTATTAAATGCGTTCTTTTTTCTGTTATCTTTTCTCGCGAATTTCGTTTTATTAAAGAGAGGTATATAATCGGGTTATCAGAAAATATAAAGATTTTTCATTTCCCCCCGCTTGTAATTGACGTCATTTTATAGTATCGTCAATTATAATTGAGTTTTATGCCCTCGGCATGTATTCCGCTGTGGAGAACGCCAAAAATTCCGTTTCCCCTTTTGCATTTAACGTCATCATGGAAAAAACAGTTAAACCGTTGAAAATTTTTATCAGTTACGGACACGAAATCGGCGCGATAGACGAATCCGGTAATCCGTATCAGGAACCGAATAACGAAAGCGTTGTACTTCAAGTCAAAAAGTATCTGGAAAGCCGTGGGCATGAAATTTGGCTGGACAAAGACAAGATCAAGGTTGGCGACGACTGGCGCAGGGCAATTTACGACGGCGTCGAATGGTCGGACGTTGCGTTGATCTGTCTGTCTCGCAAAGCGATGAAGCCCAACGGCGTCTGCTTGGACGAAATCGCCATTGCAGTCGGCGTGCGCGGTGGAAATATGTTCCCGATCAAGCTGGAAGCTTTGGAGAATTCTGAATACCCGGCTTATCTGCTAACCCATCAATTGTTCACGAACTTCATGGATTGGCAGATGCATTGGTCGGCAGACAAGATTGACGAAGCATGGCTCAATGAAAATCTGGAAGCCCTTGCCAACGCGCTGGAAAACGAGAACGTTCGACAGTACGGCTTTGAAATGACAGAGCTTAAGAAGATTCTCCATCCTTGGGATATAAGCAGCCGTCTGCGGCGTCTGGATCGCGGCATTCAGTACCTGTTCAACGAACAAACCGGGGAAAGAGAGAAAAAAATCGTCCATAAGTTCTGCGGTCGAGAGTCCCTTTTCAAAATATTTGAAAACGAAATCGCTCTCAACTCGCAAGCAATTCGCGATGACACTCAGCGCGTTTTATGGCTCAAAAAAGGTCCTGGATTTGGGAAAAGCCGATTCGCGGCAGAGCTTCTTTATCGCTATTATCATGTCATTCACGCTTCCTTTTTTATTGAGTACAAAGAGAGGGAAACCCATCAGCCGAAGACATTTGTAACGTCCGTCGCTTACCAGCTGGCGCAGGCGAACTCTTCCTATCGGAGCAAGCTGTTAAACTATCTCAAGGAGAATCAGGAAAAAATTGACCTGCAAACCGGCGACCCGCAAACGCTGTTTAAAACGCTTATTCTCGATTTATTGAAAGATGAAATCGACGGGGGACAGGCAAGTCAATGGATTCTCGTTGACGCTCTGGACGAAGCGACTGAGAACAACCGGAATGAAATTGCGTCTCTTATTAACCATAATTTGAACGAACTGCCGTCCTGGATTCGCTTTTTCATCACGTCCCGAGACAACGACGATTCCGTGAATCGGAATTTCGCTCATTTTACCCCTGTTGAATTCTCGGAAGAAGAAAACGTCAACGACGTTCGGGAATATATTTGCAGCGAATTCAAGGGAATGGACGTAACGGTTTCAGAAGAACTGACCAACATTCTTCTGGAAAAATCGGAAGGAACGTTTTTGTATCCTGAAATGATCTTTCGCGATTTGAAGAAGAAAGCGTTTACAATCGACAACATTCGTAACCTTCCCAAAGGCGTTATCGAGTATATTCATTCCCAGTTTGAACGTCTTTTTGGCGACAACATGGACGTCTATAAAAAAGAAATTCGTCCCATGCTGGGATATATTTTAACGTCCTGCGAGCCGATCCCGCGCGCCGTTCTGAAATACTGTCTGGGAATCAACCGCGATTCCGAACTGGATGACCGGGTGGAACAATTGGGAACGTTCTTTATCCAGTCTGGAACGTCAGACGAAGACACGATCTCGGCGTTCCATAAAAGCGTAATTGACTACTGCTTTAACAAAGACGTTTCCAGGAATTACTGCGTCTATCCAGACGAAGCGAAAGAAGACTTTGCCGAAGCCGGTTTGAGATTATACGAATCCGGCGCCCTGCAATGGACGATGCGAACCGATGAAAAGTCGAACGTTACACAGCGTTACTTTTTAACGTGGCTGCCATCTCACCTGATGAACGCTGATAAAAAGCAGGAAGCGGCAAAAGCCTTGGCAGATTTCCCCTACTTGATGAAGCGTCTTCGATTTGGAAACGTGGAACGCATTTTGCAGGACTATATTCTTTTCCGAAACGCTCTAAAAGGCGTTTTAAAAAACAGCGACGCCTATTTTGACGCTATTTGCAGTAATACACACCTTTTGCGCCGTAATTGCGAAGACAATCCGGCATACAAGACGATGCTTCAAATTGGCGCCGAAGTCGCCGACGACTGTCCCGTTACACAAGCGGCTGAACGCTGGCTCAATCCTGAAACCCGCGATTCTCCTTGCAACTGGTTCTGGTTTAATAAAGTTAAACGTCCTAAAGAATACCAGCCCAATCCGTGCAAACTGGTTATGGAAAATGCGGGAAATGAAGTATTACTTCTTTCCAATGGCGATGCCTTGTCTTGGGGAATAAACGATCATAATCTTAGAATATGGGATCTGGAAACAGGCGTTTGTAAAGCGGTTTTGGAAGGACATACAGACCGTGTTTGTGGTGCCATAGAACTTCGTTCCGGCGACATTCTTTCGTGGAGCTGGGATAACACCTTGCGACTTTGGTCTCCTGAGGGAACATGTAAAGCGGTTCTGGAAGGGCATACTAGCTCGGTCGACGGCGCTATAGAACTTCGTTCTGGCGACATTCTCTCGTGGAGCTGGGATAACACCTTGCGTCTTTGGTCTCCTGATGGAACGTGTAAATCGATTCTGGAAGGGCATACTAGCTGGGTCTATGGCGCCATAGAACTTCGTTCTGGCGACATTCTCTCGTGGTGTGCTTGTAGGTGGGATAACACCTTGCGTCTTTGGTCTACTGATGGAACGTGTAAAGCGGTTCTGGAAGGACATACAAATCATGTCAAAGGCGCCATAGTACTTCGTTCTGGCGATATTCTCTCGTGGAGTTGGAATACCTTGCGTCTTTGGTCTCCTGATGGAACGTGTAAAGAAGTTCTGGAAGGACATACAGGCAGTGTCTACGGCGCCATAGAACTTCGTTCTGGCGATATCCTTTCGTGTAGTAGTGATCACACCTTGCGTCTTTGGTCTCCTGATGAGACTTGTAAAGCGGTTCTGGAAGGGCATACCGGGAGTGTCAAAGGCATCTTGGAACTTCGTTCTGGCGACATTCTCTCATGGGGTGATGATGCGACTTTACGTCTTTGGTCTTCTGACGGAACTTGTAAATCGGTTCTGGAAGGGCATACAAATAGCTTCAACAGCGTTCGTGAACTCAGTTCTGGCGACATTCTTTCGTGGAGCTGGGACAGTACTTTGCGTCTTTGGTCTCCTAACGGAGCATGTAAAGCGATTTCAGATGGCCATACAGGTAATATTGAAGGCTCCATAGAACTTCGCACCGGCGACATTCTATCGTGGAGCAGGGATTACACCTTGCGAATTTGGTCTCCTAATGGAACGTGCAAAGCTGTTCTGGAAGGGCATACAGACTGGGTCAGGGGCGCCATAGAACTTAGTTCTGGCGACATTCTCTCGTGGAGCAGGGATAAAACCTTGCGTCTTTGGTTTCCTGATGGAACATGTAAAGCGGGTCTGGAAGGGCATACAGAAGACGTCTATGGCGCTATAGAACTTAGTTCCGGCGATATTCTCTCATGGAGTGAAGACAAAACCTTACGTTTATGGTCTCCTGAGGGAACTTGTAAAGCGGTTCTGGAAGGGCATACAGACGCGGTCTGGAGTGCCATAGAACTTCGTTCTGGCAAGATTCTTTCATGGAGCATTAATAATCGTTTACTTCTTTGGGCTCTCGATGGAACACACAAAATAATTTGGGGCTGGAATCCAGATGTAGATATGGAATTAGATGTTATAGAACTTAGCTCCGGGGACTTTCTTGTTTGGACTTGGATTCATGATTCATGTCGTCGTGAAGGATATGATCTTATGCGTCTTTGGTCTCCTGATGGAATATGCAAAGCGGTTTTTGAAGGTCATACAAACAAAATTAACAGTGTTATAGAACTTAGCTCTGGCGACATTCTCTCGTGGAGTCTGGATGAAACCTTACGCCTTTGGTCTCCTGATGGAATTTGCAAAGAGGTAATCGAATCCGATAATCCTCAGTACGATTCGTATTGTGCTTTATTTTATCCCAAACAAGTCAAAAAAACGTTTTATGCACCAAAAAACGATTGGGGAATTGAACTCCAACACGATTCTAAAACGATAGCCCGATGGAATAGCCCGTCATGCGATTCTCGCATTATTGGCACTGGTCGTATTTGCATTTGGTATAGTCGATACATCGAATTCCTTCAGCTAAACTATGGAAATCACATGAGCATAACCTTTGACCAGGCTCATCAGTTCCTCAATGGCGAAATCAACGAATCCCAGTTGGTTACGTACGTTCCGGAACCGCAGAAGCCTGAAATTCCACAATCGGAACCGAATCCGACTGCAGCCCCTGTTCAAACGGAAACCGTAGAAGAAACCGTCGAAAAAACAGTTGCAGAATCACCTGCCGCAGAAGAAACAAATGACTCTGCAGCCTCTGCCGCCAAACCCAACCGCGGGCTCTTCGGCTGGCTGTTTGGGCGGATGTAGCCGATGTTCCACGTTTATTTTGAAACCAGCCGTCGCAGAGCAGAAACAGAGCGGCTTTTCTGCGATTGTTGATTCCTGTATTCACAACCGGGCGCTGACGCGCTCCGGTTTGTCAGTGGATCATTTTTTGCCGCTGTCAACGGCGCCGCTATCCAACAGGAATTGGATCATGGGTTGATTATTCCTCTTTTTGGCGATTTGTAACGGCGTTTTGTCGTCTCTGTTTTTGCAGTTGACGTCTGCGCCGACGCTGACAAGCCATTGCGCCATGTCGAGATCGTCCATTGAAACCGCCAATAACAGCGCGTCGTTCGTTGTAAGGGGAACCTTACGATTCCAACCGTTTTCCTGTTCCGCTTTGAGTTCCTTAAAATCTATTCTGTAGACGTTTTCGATGACTTGCTGTAACGCTTCCGGCGATTCCTGTTTGAGGGCTTTTCTGAATTCCATGCAGCAATCGATTTTTTCTTTGAGAACGCTGTTTCGGAAGTATTCTTCCTTAAGTTTTTCCGAGGTGTCTGATCTATACTTCGATTCCAGATCCGGCAAATAGGTCATATACACCCATCGTACAAAAAACTCTTTGGAAATATCCCCATGATTGAGTTTATAAACCGCGTCGTTCCAGTTTTGAATTTCCTGATATGGGGATTGTTCTCTTTTGGGAGAGAAAAACGATGACCAGCTCCAATTGATCTTTTGACCTTCAGAGGGATAAGCGTACGTATAGTAAACAGTCGCGCCGAGAAGCAGAACGCAAATCGTTATTAATACGATTAGTCTTAAATTCCGAATGGATTGGAGTTTATCAAATCCGGTTTTCAAAACAGAGCGCAGCTGAACCTCTGGCGATTGGGGAACTGGAAGGGGAACAGCTTTGTACTGTAGAATGACGGAGCATTGGCTTTGCAATCTTATAATATAAACCAAAAAGAGTATTGAAGTTCCAGCAACGAGGATGTTAACCAATGAACTCAATCTTACTGCAATCATTCCAGACGGCAAACAGTTAAAGAATAGTATTAACGCATTGCCAAACACCAGTTCGATTAATAATAGAATAATTGCAATTCGGCATTCTTTACTTTCCGGAAGCAATCTCGCTCCAATTCTATTCATGAAGCTATAAAACACAATAAAGCTCGAAAGATTAATAGAAAGAGCCGTCGCCCAGAGAACGTTTCGATATGACGTATCAATGAAATAGACCGCAACGCCTGAAATGCAAAAACCGATTGCATAGAGAATCCAAGAGGCGTTGAGAAGGCGGCGAGCGTTAGGACAAACGCTTTCAGGCGTTTTATACAGCTTAACCATCGATTTATACATTGGAATGCATAAACATAACCCGTAGAACGCGAAAATCGCAAGATAAATCGCAAGAAATACTAATCGCCCCCATTGAAGCGCTTGTTCCGGAGACATTTGCTCCAAAACTAACAGGTCCGGAAAACGCTCTCCAAACGATGGCGCAGCATTCGAAAAACTGACAGGCTCATTAATCGGCTGCGGTGAAAAAAGAATTATTCCCGCAAATATAATAATTATCGCCAGCTCTGGAAAACAGAATAAAAGCAATACGCATATTATAGGAGTCGCGATGTTGACGAGTATTGACAAAAGCAGATATCGCCAATAGCGTTTTACGCCATGACAGACGTCTTCCACTTCGTTGAAGTCCAACGCTGGAATCGGAATCGGCTCGCTGGCTTCAAAAAATTTTGAATTCAGACTGTCGTTTTCGTAACTGTTTTCACTGTCGTTCATTAGGCTTTTTTGAATTTATATAAAACGTTTATTGTATTATAATCTGGAATAATTTATCTCTCGTAACTAAGACAATAATTATTATACTGTTAAGAAAAACGCCGTCCAGTAGGGCGCTTTTGAACATTTTTTTTCTTTTTTCTTCGTCCTCTTGACTTCCACGTTGTATTGGAGTATATTGAAACCACTATGACAAACGAATCTAAAAAACACACGAAAAAAACAAGCGTCTCTACTGTCGACACCAGCATCTTCGGCGCGACTCCGCCCCAGAACATCGAAATGGAACGGAACCTGCTGGGGTGCTTGTTGATCGACCCGAAGTCGGCAGACGACATCGTATCAATCGTTCATCGGGACGACTTCTATCTGGAAGCTCATCAGATTCTCTACGACAGAATCGTCCAAATGTACAACACCGGACATCAGGTTGACATTCCCCTGCTGGTCGAGGACCTGCGTTCAGACAACCTGCTGGATAAAATCGGCGGGGAGGCGTATCTGGTCGAGATTCTGCACTCGGTCGCCATCGCGACGCACGCCCGATCGTACGCGGAAGTCGTCCGGGAGAAGTCCATTCTGCGTTCGCTGATT